>CAYTIZ010000101.1:0-8613 GCA_964437885.1 uncultured Enterobacteriaceae bacterium | reverse complement strand
TGAGTTCGAAGACCGATTAACGGATTACATTTAAACAAGGCAGTTACACAGAATTAATTACAGGCTCTGTACGATTGTTCTTTTGCTTTCTGGCGTCGTCGCCTAAAACGTCTACTGTTGGTAAAAACGCACCCAAAGCACTCATTTCACTCGCGGAACAGGCTCTACTCAACCGGTCACTTATTATCATAAGCTTCCTCATTTATGTACAGGACGTACAGTTTTCAATATTTATTGAATAAATTTGCTGGAGTCAGGTTCGTTAATTATTGGATTTTTTAGAACACCAATATTTTCAATTTCAATTCTTACTTCATCACCTGCTTTCATATATCCACGCGGCTTCATCTTAACCCCGACACCGCCACTGGTTCCTGTTGCAATGATATCTCCTGGCTCAAGCGTCATAACTTGTGATAAATATTCAACCAGATAATAACAATCAAAAACTAAATGTTTTGTACTAAAATTTTGTCTTAAATCCGCATTAACCCAGGTTTTTATATTGAGATTATGTGGATTACCAATTTCATCAGGAGTTACAATCCAGGGGCCGACAGGACCATGTGTGTCGAATGATTTTCCCAGAGTCCAGGTGTGAGAACGCATTTGCCAATCACGAATAGTGACATCATTTACGATGGTATAACCCGCGATCACATTTGCAGCTTCCTCACGATTGATCTGGTGACAGCGTTTGCCTATAACAACAGCTAGTTCACCTTCGTAGTCAAGTTTTTCAGAAATTTTCGGTAGATGAATAGCATCACCCATACCGATTACACAGCTATTCTGCTTATTAAAGAAAGTCGGGTATTCAGGTTGTTCAAGCCCTGTCTCTTTAATGTGGTCAGCGTAATTCAGACTGACGCCAAAAAATTTAGCAGGTTTAATTATGGGTGCGGCTAGCTCAACATCATTTAATTCGTAAAATATTTTTTCTGATAATTGAGCTGGATCAATTTTATCGTTTGAATTCGCAAAATCAGTCAGAAAATTAATCATTCCTTGTTGGCCATGGTATTCAGAGCCTAAATCAATGATTTGCGAGTCTTTAATGATACCAACGTGGTAAGTTTTATTGTGAATAAACGTGACTAACTTCATTGCTTCATTATACAAGCTTAGCTGATATTATTAAAACTGAATCATTGCCTCAATAAGTTTGAGTTTAATCAATTTCATTGGCTAGGAATAACTCACATTTGCTTTAATTCTCATATAGAATAGCTCTTTTCAAAGTTGCGGGTCATGTTGCATGATTCAAAAATTTCAAAATGATAATATTCCAAAAGGCTTATTGGCATTCGCGCCTTTTTTTCTGAGTATTACTTCATTATTTATTGGTTTCAGTACAGCTCTGATCGTGTTTGTTCTTATTTTATTTCTTGTACCGATGAATTATTTTTTACGCAAGTTGATTCCACCACAACAAAGACTAGCTTTTATTCTTGTTATTAGTGTTTCCTGGATGTTAATAATCAGGATGTTTCTTGAGGCTGAAGTTTATTCGCTGTCAGAAAAAATAGGTTTGTTTTTACCTTTGCTGTTAATGAATAGTATGATCTTATCCATAAACGAATCAGTTTATTCGATGCCTGATCTTAAAACTGTGGTGAGAGACTTATTTAATGTTGGCATAGTCATTATATTATTCTTTATTATATTTGGTTTCTTACGAGAATTGTTAAATGATTTTTCAATTTTCACATCACCTGCAGGCTACTTCTTTCTTTTAGGCTTTCTATTTGCAACGATTAATTGTTTCAATAGAAAAATATTAAAACATTAATATTTTTTTGCCATTGAACAAAGAAAAACGAACACGCATCTTTAATGTATTGCGAGAACAAAATCCTTCGCCTACTACAGAATTAATCTATCAGACGCCATTTGAGCTATTGATCGCTGTCATATTGTCAGCTCAGGCTACGGATGTTGGTGTTAATAAAGCCACAAAAAAACTTTATGCTATTGCTAATACGCCAGAAGCTATTTTTTCTCTTGGATTAAAACAATTGAAGACATATATAAAAACAATTGGCCTTTATAATAACAAGGCGAAAAATATTATTGAAACGTGTCGAATTTTGATCGAAAAATATGACAGTCAGGTTCCTCAAGGTCGTGAAGCTCTGGAAAATTTAGCGGGTGTGGGTAGAAAAACCGCAAATGTAATTTTAAATACGGCATTTGGCGAACCTACAATTGCTGTTGATACGCATATTTTCCGTGTCTCAAACCGTACAGGAATAGCACCGGGTAAAAATGTAATTGAAGTTGAGAAGAAATTATTAAAGTTTGTTCCAGATGAATTTAAAAAAGATGCGCATCATTGGCTAATTTTACATGGGCGATATACTTGTATTGCTCGTAATCCCAAGTGTGGCAGTTGCCTTATCTTTGCCGAATGTGAGTGGAAAGATCGCAAGAAACATGTAAAACATTGATAATAAAGCGTAAAATATCACTTATTGGTAATATCGATAACAATTAATTGGCTGAAACTATGTTTGTGCAGAATCGAAATGAAGCTCGTGATTACTTCTTTCAGGTATGGGGTAAGCACAAGAATAAACTTCCTTTAGAGCCCATCGAGGCAATAATATCGGACGTGGTATTGGAGCATCCTGAATATCATCATTATTTGGATGATAAAGAAGCGTCCTCTAACAATGACTTTAAACCTGAGCAAAATGAGACTAATCCTTTTTTACATATGGGAATGCATATCGCACTAAAAGAACAAATAAGTTCTGATAGACCGGTCGGGATTAATAATGTGTTTAATCAACTAATAATTAAATCAATCTCTGTTCATGATGCCGAGCATAAAATGATGGAGTGCCTGGGACAAAGCCTATGGGAAGCACAGCGAAATAACGTGCTTCCTGATGAAAAAAATTATCTGGAATGTTTGAAAAGGATTTCCTGATGGCAACTCGTAACGTATATGACCTGTTTAGAAGACACGAATCCCATTCGCTTGAAGAGCAACTGGAATTACTAGTTGATATTGCACGGGGGTTTTCAAGTAGTCTCGATATTTCCCAAACATTGAATAATTCCATTGAAAAAATTATGGAATACATGAATGCTGAAGCGGCATCGATATTTTTATTAGAAAACAATGCGACTGAACTTGTGTGTGTTGAATGTGCCGGCCCAGTTGATATAACAGGCCTAAGGTTATCTGCTGAACAAGGCATTGTTGGAAAAACTGTAACGGTGGGTTCTTGTCAGATGATTCGTGATGTTCTTAATGATAAAAATTTTACAAAGACAGTAGATCTGGGCACCGGTTTTCAAACGCGTTCTATCCTTTGTTCGCCGTTGATTGTTAATAATGAATGTATCGGTGCACTGGAATTATTAAATAAGAAAAATGATGGTTTATTTGACGAACAAGATAGACAGCTTTCGTCGACATTGGCCTCTTATGCGGCGTTAGCAATCCATAATGCACGCATGGCTGATGCACTGGTTGAGCAAGAACGAATGCGTAAAGAACTTGAATTAGCCAGAGAAATCCAGCTTGATCTTTTGCCTGATAAGTCTAATGCAACGAATTTTCCCGTTAAAGGAATGAATGTTCCGGCACTGGAAGTCTCTGGTGATTTTTATGATTTTTTTAAACGAGACGATGGTTTAATTTATTTCAATCTGGCAGATGTTTCCGGCAAAGGTATGAATGCTGCCATGTTAATGGCTAAAGCGAGTAGTTTATTGCATCACCTTGCCAAGAGCATTGATGATCCAGGTGAATTATTGACCAGAGTTAATGATGAAATTTGTGAAACAGTTTCGCATGGCATGTTTATTACTATTGTGTCCGGGTTTATTGATACCAGTAATTGTACAATTCAATTTTCAAATGCAGGTCATCAACCACCATTGTTTCATCACAATTCAGGTGAATTCGAAGAATTAGAAGCGAGCGCACCTCCACTTGGAATTCTTGCTGGAACCGAGTTTCCTGTTTCAACAATTCGTCTTGAGGGAGGCTCAGTTTATTTATTTACTGATGGTGTTACTGAGAGCATGGATGAAGATCAAAAATTGTTAAATGTTGGTGGTTTGATTAGACTCATTGAAGATAACTCCATGCTAACTGCATCAAAGCGACTAGAAGATATTGTTGCAAAGATTATTCATCCAAGCGTTGCTCAACGGGATGATATTACTTTAATGGTGATAGAGTGTTGTCTGAAATGAGTATAGAAACTTTATTTGTAATTCATTTCCCGGCCAAAGCCGAACGTTTATGTTTGATTCGTGCTTTAGTAAAAAGAACAGCGGAAGTAGCGGGTTGTTGTTCCGAACTATCGGATAGACTGGTGCTTGCTGTGAATGAAGCCTGCATGAATGTCATCCAACATGCCTACCAAGGTGATGAATTGGGTGAAATCGTGCTTGAAATGCTCAATAATGATGGAAAGCTTCATTTCAGGTTAGTGGATTATGCGAATCCAATCGATCTGGATGCAGTTAAGCCACGTGATCTTGATGATTTGCGTCCAGGTGGTTTGGGAACACATTTCATCAATGAGATTATGGATGAATGTGATATGGGACATCTTGAGGAAGGCAAGGGGAATTATCTCGAGATGATAAAAAAAATAAGTTAACAAAAACGAGTATCAAGCATGAACATCAACTCAGAAGAAAAAGAAAAATATACGATTATTGGATTGGAGGGTGATGTTGATTTGTCATGTTCGCCTGAGGCTCGTAAAAGTATTCTTGCAGTACTGGAAGAAAATAAAAGTTTGCTAATCGATCTCGCGATGGTCACTTATATCGATAGTTCCGGCATTGCTAGTTTGGTCGAAGGTTATCAGACAGCTAAAAAACAATCATTGAGATTCGGCTTGGTTGGTGTCAGTGATGCTGCAATGAGTGTCTTAAAATTGGCAAGATTAGATAAAGTTTTCCCTATATTTGATTCCCTTGAAGATTATGAAAAAAAGGATGCCTGAAGATCATCTTATCACTCAAACTCATCTAGAATTAAACTTACTATAATGAGCTAAATGCTCAATGAATTAACATAAAAATAGTAAGACTATAAATGAAAGCTATTTTTAAATTAGTTAAAAAACAGTATTTGCGAATACTGCTTAATTTATTAATCACCATCATATTCCTTTCCTTTGTCGGCTCTTACGATGACTCCTCTAGAGGAGAAAAAAATTATCTATCAATCATAGCGCAACTGGAAAATATTGCTTATGACTACCGTGTTACTTTAACAATGCCTAACACGGTTGATGAACGTATTGTTATCATCGATATTGATGAAAAAAGCCTTGCCGAACTAGGTCGGTGGCCGTGGGGCAGGGATACGATGGCCAAATTAACAAATCAATTATTTGATGAATATAACGTTTTTTTAGTTGGCTTTGATATTGTTTTTGCTGAAGAAGATAAAAGTTCAGGTTTACATATCTTGAATCAGTTAGTGGTTAATGAGTTAAGTAAACACAAAGAATTTATTGAACAGGTGAAAGAATTACAAATAGTGCTTGATTATGACCAATTGTTTCTCGATAGTTTATCAAACAGACAAGTCGTGCTGGGTTATTACTTTAATAATGCAGAGGGCGAAGAAGGAAAGTTGATAAGCGGAAAATTACCACAGCCTGTTTATTTAGATGAGAAACTCAATAACATTAATATTCAAGCAAGAAGTGCTACAGGCTATAGTTCAAATCTTGCTCGGTTTCAAACAGGAACGACTGCTGCAGGTCATTTTAATCCATCGATCGATACGGATGGTGTAGTCAGAAGGATACCTATGTTGTACGAATATAACGGTGATTATTATGAATCGCTTTCTCTTTCTATGGTGCGTGCATTACTTGATGTTGATGTGATCATTCCTGTATTTGGAGGTTCTAATGAAAAGGGTTCGGATTATTTTGAACTTGAGTCGCTTCAACTCGGTGGTTTAGAAATACCGGTTGATGAGCATATTCAAGCACTTGTTCCCTATCGTGGAGGACAGGAAAGTTTTAAATATATTTCTGCGGTAGATGTAATAAATGGCAATATAAAAAAATCAGAATTACAAGATCGTATTATTTTGGTTGGTACCTCTGCACTAGCGTTATTTGATATGCGAACCACGCCCGTTGGAGAAATATATCCTGGTGTTGAGATTCATGCCAATATGATTGCCGGAATCATGGATGAAAGTATTAAATTAAAGCCCAAATTTACACTTGCTGTAGAATTCATTCAAATATTACTCGTAGGTTTTGTCTTATCATTCATTATTCCTTGTATTAGCCCTTTGATGGCGAATTTTGTTTTTGCAATATTCTTGATGCTGTTAACCGGATTTAATTTTTATATTTGGCAAACTGCAAATCTGGTGCTTCCAATCGCACTCTTGTTGTTGATGTTACTCACTATGTATCTGTTCAATATGACGTTTGGATTTTTTATTGAACGACGAAGTAAACGTGAAATTTCAGGACTATTTGGTCAATATATTCCGTCGGAATTAGTTGACGAAATAAGTGAAAATCCAGCTGCGTGTAGTATGGCTGCGGAAAATCGAAACATGTCGGTACTTTTTTCTGATGTCAGAGGTTTTACAGCTATATCTGAAGGACTTGAACCTGCAGAGTTATCGGAACTAATGAATTCGATATTAACTCCTTTAACCGGGGTCATTCATCACAACCGAGGTACGATAGATAAATATATGGGCGATGCCATTATGGCATTCTGGGGTGCGCCACTAAGAGATAAAAATCATGCACGACACGCGTTGCAAGCTGGTTATGAAATGATTGAGAGATTGCAAGCTTTGAAACATGAATTTAGGGAACGAGGTTGGCCTGAAGTTAATGTAGGTATTGGTATCAACACGGGTGAAATGAGCGTCGGTAATATGGGATCGGAATTTCGTATGGCCTATACCGTATTAGGTGATGCCGTTAATTTGGGTGCGAGACTGGAAGGCCTGACTAAAAATTATGGTGTTGATATTATCGTCGGTGAGGTTACGAAAGTCGCTGTCCCGGAATATTTTTTTATGAAACTTGATGTTGTAAGGGTGAAAGGAAAAAATGAACCCGTCACTATCTATCAACCTATTGCTCTCCATGAAGAAGTATCGCAAGAAGAAGAAAATGAAATAGATGAATACAATAAAGCGCTCAAATTTTACTATGGGCAAGATTGGGGTAGAGCCAAAAGTAAATTTAATCTTTTGAAAGAGTCTTATTCAGAAAGAAAAATCTATGATATTTATCTTGAGCGAATAGAAGATTATATCAATGAACCACCGCCAGAAAAATGGGATGGTGTGTTTACTCATACTACAAAATAAGTGTCAGAAAATAATCTATCTGTAGTTAATTAGGCAGCAGAAAATTCCATCTTGATACCCGCAAGCTCAATTAGATCATTACTCTTCAACTGATAGGCTTTTGCGCCAATTTGTTCACCATTTACAACAGGAAAATTGCTGCCTTCAATGTGCGTGAGAAAATAGCCTTGAGGTCGACGAGATATAACTGCAACCTGAGTCCCTGGTTTACCTAAGGTTATTAATGCCTTGGTTAACTCTAGTTCCTTGCCCGCTATTGGCCCATTTAAGACTGTTAAACGACCGAGAGGCATTCCACCGCCTGCAGGTACAACTGCACCTGCACCTACAGATTGAACCGCTTTTTCAGCAGCTTGTGCAGCAGCGACGGCGGCACTAGCCGAACCGGGCTTGATGATCATGGTATTTTCAAAATCATCATCATCAGCAGTTGCGTGTTCATTGATGTATTTCAGTTCATGCTTACCGATAGCAACTACATCACCATCTTTAAGCGCATGTTTTTTAACGAGTTTACCGTTTACATAGCTACCGTTAGTGCTACCAAGATCTTCAAGAAAGGAATCGTCGAGTATCGTTATAATCAGCGCATGTTTACCACTAACCGCCAGATTATCGATTGGAATGTCATTGTCAGGTTTACGTCCAATGGTCAATCGTTCCTGATTAAGTTCATATTCGCCCTGAATAACGCCATTCATACTTAGAACTAACTTAGCCATAGCTAATTGCTATCCCCGTATCTCTTATTTATTAAAACGATTTTTAAATTTTTGTAAAAAACCTTTGGGTGAAGAAAAATCTTCTCGGATACGCACCAAAATAATCGAGATGTTATCCTTGCCCCCTCTTTTGTTCGCAAATTTCACTAATGCATCTGCAGTTTGTGCAAGATTAGCACTATATTTACTTAGGGTTAAGTGAATTTCTTCATCTTTTACCATATCATTCAATCCGTCTGAACATAGAAGGTAAATATCGTCTGGTAAAACGCTTTCTTCGACCAGATCGACATCGACATCAGCATCTATACCCATTGCTCGTGTCACCAGATTTTTAGGTGTGTTGGCATGTGCTTCTTCGGGTGTGTATAAACCACGATCTATAAGCTCCTGAATTAAGGAGTGATCCTTAGTGATTTGTTGTAACTCATTGTTTCTTAATCGATATAGTCGTGAATCACCGACATGAGCAATGGATAAGATATTGTCATGAAAGAGCCCAACAACGATAGTTGTACCCATGCCCTGGCATTGTGCATCTGCCTTGGC
>CAYTIZ010000100.1:0-8614 GCA_964437885.1 uncultured Enterobacteriaceae bacterium | reverse complement strand
ACGGCTGGCGACAACACGAAGGCGCTAATACACGTTCACCATCAATTTCAACCATGCAGGCTCGGCAATTACCATCGGGTCGATAACCTTCTTTGTAACAAAGGTGAGGAATTTCAATATCATTACGTTTTGCTACCTGCAGTATGGTTTCATCACCATAGGCTTCAATATCTTCACCATTTAAATTAAAGGTGACAGCTTTTTCATTCATGACTTTAGGGTTGGCAGCCATTACTCAAATTCCTCGGGAAAATATTTCATTACACAGCGTAAGGGGTTAGGTGCAGCTTGCCCTAAGCCACATATAGATGCATCAACCATTGCTGTAGATAATTCTTCAAGTAAGGGCTGATCCCATTCTTCTTTTTTCATTAATTTCACCGCCTTGGAGGTTCCGACTCGACAAGGTGTGCATTGACCACAAGATTCATCCTCAAAGAACTCCATTGCGTTTAAGGCCATCGCTTTTACGCTGTCCTTATCAGATAAAACAACTATTGCAGCAGAACCGATAAAGCAGCCATGCTTTTGCAAGGTATCAAAATCAAGTGGTTCATTGCCTAATAATGCGGGTAATATTCCGCCCGATGCGCCACCGGGAAAATAAGCATGAAATTTATGTCCGTCTAACATGCCGCCACAATATTCATCGATTAATTCGCGCATACTTATTCCTGCAGGCGCAAGATGAACTCCAGGGTTTTGTACACGACCACTGACTGAAAATGAACGTAAACCTTTGCGTTCACGTCTTCCATGCGAAGAAAATGATTCAGCACCATTTTCAATAATATCTCTGATCCAGTGCATGGTTTCCATATTTTGTTCAAGGGTAGGGCGACCAAATAAGCCAACTTCTGCTACATAAGGAGGGCGTAAACGAGGCAAACCACGTTTACCTTCGATTGATTCGATCATGGCAGATTCTTCACCACAGATATAAGCACCTGCGCCTCTTCTGAGATGAATTTTCGGTAAATCACAAGGTGGATTACTTTGAAGTTCTGCCAATTCTTTTTCAAGCATTAAGCGACAGCCCGCATATTCATCACGTAGATAAATATAGATGTCTTCAGCCTGAATTGCCCAGTGAGCAATTAATGTCCCTTCAATAAATCGATGCGGATCCGTTTCCAGATAAACGCGGTCTTTAAATGTGCCTGGTTCACCTTCATCAATATTAATAGCAATGAGTCTAGGCGCTTCTTGTTGACTTAATATGCGCCACTTTCGCCCTGTGGGAAATCCAGCACCACCCAAACCACGTAAGTTAGAGTCTTCCAATAAAGAAATTATTTCTTCAGCTTTGTGTTTGCCATTAACACAATCAACTAAAGTTTTATACCCGCCATTTTCTTTATAACTAGCATAATTAATATATTTAGAAGGGATGGCATCAGATAGCTCTTTCTTTTCTATGGCGCTAAGGACATCAGTCTTCTCAGCTTTTTCTATCGGGTTCGTGCCCACAACTGCTACAGGAGCAGCGGCACAACGGCCAACGCACGGTACAGCTTGAATACGTATCCGCTTTTTATCAGTGGATGCTTTAAGTTCATCAATTAAATTCTTTGCACCATACATTTCACAGCTTAATGATTCACAAACACGAACGGTGATAGCAGGCGGTGGTGTTTCATCTTCTTTGGTAACATCAAAATGGTGATAGAAGGTTGCTGTTTCATAAACCTCTGCCATTGGTAAATTCATTTCTTTTGCTAATGCCAGGATATGGCGATTTGAAATGCAGTGATAGTGGTCCTGAATTTTATGCAGATGTTCTATCAACATATCGCGCGTTTTGGATTGATCTCCAATTAGCGCTTGCACTTGTGAAAGTGCATTTTGATCCATGACTCGACCGAGAATGCGACCTTTTTTACCGCGAGTACGTTTCATCTATTTATCGTTTAATTGATTGTTTGTAAAATTAAAATTTCGCCTTTCCCGTTACGTGCTATATCACCAGAAAAACGGTGGGCAAAGGGTCCATATTTATTAAATAGCTCAAATTCTTTATCCATATTGGCAAGTTGGGTAAACAATAAACGTAGAAATTTCATTTTTATGGTGCCGTTACTTTTAAAGGTTGCTGAAATGTGTGCAGGTCTTTTTGCCAGGATGATTGTACCTCTACGCATACCTTCTCCTGGATGTTTACCCACTTTATCCAGAGCAATTATTGTCCCTGCATGTATTCGACTGCCGCAAAAATCACCGGATTTACCCTGAATAATAATAATGCCACGACGCATACGATCACCCACTCTTTCTCCAGCATTACCTGTGATATTGATTAGGCCATTTCGCATACCAAAACTATCGCCAGGTAATCCTCCGCCAACATAGTCTCCAGCATCACCATAAATATTAATTCTTCCCCCAGACATCTTATTGCCAGTCCACGAACCGCTATTACCCTGAACTGTAATAATGCCGTCTTTCAGCCCTTGTCCTAGAAAATCTCCAACATCACCTTTGGTTTTAATACTGCCTTTAGTCATATCCTGGCCAACAAAGATCAGTTTATCGCAACTTTTTTCTATCAGTATTTCACCAGAATTACGTCCTTTTACGGAAAATAATTCATCAACTTTTACCGTTTCTTTTCCATAAACAAGAGGAAGTTTTTTTATGCTAGTTAGTGTTTTACCCTCTAGTTTGTCTGGGGTCAATGACGAGACATCCAAGGTAAACTTTGGGCAGTGTTTTAATGTAAAGGTTAAAGCCATCATTTCAGAATCTTCCTGAGGTAAAACAAATGTGGCCCAAGATTTCCACCATAGTTACCGGCACCAATACGATAAATTCCTTTTTTCGGACCAAAAGAACACGTCGCTTCTATGCCAACGCGCATGGCTTCTGCTACAGATTCTTCATCAAGACCATCGATAACGATCTCTAATACTGAACCAATATTATCATCCAGTTCAGATTTGACCTGACCTTTTAATGTTGGACAGTAAGCTTCATTAGTTGATGCCATAAGAGCTGGATATTTAGAACCGACTTTTGAGCCAGAGCCAACAACACCACCAGGAAATGCAGTGATGACTCCCGGAACTTTATGGATAGCTTCCACAGCTTTTTCACAAGCAGCCAGCCCTTGTCGTGCTGATTTTGCTAGTACTAGAAAATTACCACCACCAACTGCCTTTGTTACTCCTACTGTTTCTTCGCAAATAAATTCACCATGCATGACTGGGATACGCCAGTAACGCTTGCCATTAACGACTTTAGCTATTTGAAAACCATCACCAAAATAACGAAGACTCTTACCCATAGAGACTTTTTGTTCGCTATCGATGCCTGAAAAGCAGGCAGTTGTTGCTGTAGTCATTACCGTTTGTCCAACACGCATCGGGATTTGTTTTTCGAGGTCTTTAATCGACATGGCAAAGATCATGACCGAAATGCCAGGTCTACCATCTGGCGTTTCCGACGGTTTGAGTTCTTGTTCTATATCGGCTTCACAACCACAGGCAATAACAGAAGAAGCAAATCCTCTAATCGCGTTTGCTGCCTGATAAGCCCATTTCAAGCTCATTGCTGTGATGATGATACGCGTTGCTTTCATCGGAAAGGCTTCCGCAAATGTATCATCTATTAGTACACCATTTATTCTCATGAATATATCTACATGCAGGGTTGAACAATGATTTTTCCATTGCCATGTTCAACAATTTCATCATCATCAATTTTAAAATTACCAAGACTGATAGTATGGTATTTATCAAAATAACGTTTCAAGGATTTTTCAATTCCGCTATCAAATTCTGGTCTCAAGGTATGCGTGGCTCCCTGAACTACTTTTGTGATTTTGCCATTACGAACGATCACTTCACCATCTTTAAATACATAATCCGGTTTACTGAACATTTTTTCCTTGTCTTTGTTGTTACTGTAAATAGTAATATCTGCAACCGCACCAGAACCTAAATGCCCGCGGTTTTTCAGCCCAAGACTTCTGGCAGGAGCGGCTCGAGTCATAATTGCGATATCGTATAAAGAATATTCTCTATCAATACTGGATAATGTGCTTGCTATAGCAGCGTCTTTATTAATAGTCGATAACATGTCATTTCTGAAACTACGATCCATTAATAGACGTATCAAATGTGGGTAACTGGTAAAGGGGGCACCATTAGGGTGATCCGTAGTTAAAAATATTCTCCATGGATCATCGACCAATAAAAATAATTCGAGACCAATCGCCCACTGCAATGCATTAACGAAATTCTTGTCTTTATATTTAAAAGGAACAACACCACAACCGGCATCACACTCAATGTCCATGACAACCCATTTCTTAGGGTGTGCATGCCAGTGACCAGCATATTGGCGCATTGAATCTCCCGATGCAGTTACTGTTTGACCAAATAAGACTTGTCCAACATCAATTGAAATATTAGGATTTTTATTGACAGCTTCGGCAATTTCAGCGGCACCGGATGAAAAATTTTTATCACCTTCAGTACCATAGCTATGAAATTGTATATGGGTAAGATGCATACGCATGCCTTCGACAGCTCGTATGGTTTCCAGTGTTGTATTCAGGTTGCCGGGCACGCCAAGATTACAACCATGTACATGTAAAGGGTGCGGTATACCGAGTTCTGTGACAGCTCGAGCAAGTGATATAAGAATCTCTCTAGGTGAAGTGCCGTAGTATTGATTAACTTCATCCAGTTCAAGTTGACGCTGATTAAATTTAAAAGCGCTGATGCCACCAGGGTTAACGACTTTAATACCTAGCGCCTGAGAGGCATTTATTGTCCAACCAACGTAATCACTGATGGCTTCCTGATCTTTTTTAGAAGCAAGCATGCGAAGAAAAAAATCATCGCTACCCAACATTGCATAAGCACCCTTATCAACCATCGGCGTATCCGCCATTTCCATATGTGTTTGTCGTGCATTAGCAGGCAGCATTGCCGGTTCAAAACAGGCGGTGTAACCCATTTCAGCGTAGCGGTAACCTGCGGTTAATGTAGATGGGGCTGCATAACCACAACCGGAGCGAGTTAATTCAGTCTTGCTTACCAGATCGGCTTGATGATCTTCTGGCAGCATCATTCTGGCAATATTGACCTTGCCACCACCGATATGTGTATGTATATCGATAGCTCCCGCCATGATAATCTTGTTTTTCAGATCATAGGTTTTATCTATTCTTGTATTACTTGATGGTTTACGAGTTATATAGCCATCTCGGATATATATATCTCTATGTTCACCATTAATCCCGTGAACTGGATCATAGACTATGCCGTTTGTTAATTTAATATACATAGCGTCTCTGTTTACATCCTTTCGATTACTTGTTTGAGTATCGAATCAACACTTGAATAGGGTGATTGTCGTACTTGTTTTAAAGGCAAAGCAACAACACTGTCTGTGCGAAATAATTGTCCTGTATGATCTACGCCAGGTGTCGATACTGGAATAAAGACATCGGGTTTGAAGTTCAACTTGGTATCTGGTGTGCCGAGAACGATAGTCGGAATTGATGCGCGTGGCGATGACTTATTTGAACTGAAACTGGATATCCAGAGTAGAGCATCAACCTCTTTATTTTTAAGTACATTTTTCGTTGAATAACGATGCGCATCGTAATCTGGGTAACCCTTATTAAAATTGACGCGTAAGGGATAACCACTTTGCCATGCGCAAACGCTGTTTGCTGTTGTTGCGCCATCATTTCCAGCTAATGAAAATCCGGCAAAACGGGTTGTCCTAGTCAGATATTTAACGATTTCACAAAAATTCTGGATAGTCAGTTCGGCATGGGGAATATCCAGCTCAGCAGGCGACCAGACAATGACACCATATTTCGCGGACTTCATTTGCTCAGCTAAAGCTACCACTGTTTTTGTTTTTATACCGGCAATTTCTTTTACATCAATGCTATCACCAGCGACCATGGCATGTAGACTGGAGATTATTTCTCCGATTTGTTCGTTTTTACATTTGAGTACAGTAGGACGTTTACCATTTGGATTGATACCTGGCTTTGTGTTTAGATTCTCACCAATATAGATAATTTGTCTATCATCATTCTTTAGCTTAAACATGGATTGTTTGTTCCAGACAGCCCGCTCGAAAAATCGTGGGAAGTTGGTCGCATCCGTGCCGGCAAAAATAATTAAATCAGCTCGATTTCTAATTTCAGTTAAGGTGGTCATAATCCAGCCAAGATCTTGTAAAACCAATGTATTACGAATCAAGGCATCACCATGCATGTGATCAACGACAGCACCTGTTTCATCCGCAAGTTCCATTACTTGTCGTATCCCGCCTGCATCTGTCCCTAAGCCGGCGAACAATGGTGTGTGAGACTTTTTGAGTATGCGACAAACTGCATCAATTGCCTCATCAAGCGAAACTTTTTTCCCTTTTAATTTTGGTGAGTTCGTGGGGATTTCATTTTCAAAAGCGGCAACGGCTTTGGGGCAGCCATTTTCAAGGATGTTTAATTTTTCATCTTGATTTTTGACTACGAGATCATCGCATAATATTCCGCAAAAAGGACAGGTGACTTCACGCGTAATAGCATCAGTCGAATTTGGTGTTTTGTCCAATGATAATTCCTATGTCCCAGTAAATTATTTTTTTATTGCGTGTGGTGTGGTGCAACGATATCTGTTTTGCGCTGATCTTGTCAACAGCTTATAACTAGTATTCTAGAGTATATATTTTAGAAAAAAACAGAGCAGAATTAGGGAAGTATTGAATTATTTAATCACGGATAACATTTCATCAATGTAAGTAAATTTTTCACGAGGTTTTTCTTTGGTTTCTCCGACTTCAACTTCTTTTGCATCAATTTTTTTCCAATCACTAAAGTTGATGTGACGAATATTTTTGCTGTCCAGAATTGAGTAAATTGCTTTTGCACCAGATTTGCTCATTCCATCATCTAGTTTTTCAATATCTTCCAGTAAACACTGAACCGTTTCTACACTGCACGCGCGATTCGTGCCAATAATGCCACTGGGCCCACGTTTTATCCAACCTGCGGTATAGAGTTTAGAGACAATATTGCCATCATTATCCGTTATTCTGCCTTTTTCATTGGGAATTGTTCCCCAACTTTCATGAAAAGGCACGCCCGCTATAGGTACGCCACGATAGCCGATGCTGCGAAATAAAATTCCCGTTTCAAGTTCTATTGTTTCACCTGTTCCTCTAGCAGTTTGTTTAAATGCTTCACCTGAGAGTTTGTTTTTCTCAAGGATTATTTTCTCAAGCTTTGTCTTACCAATAAGTTCTTTTGGTCCCATGAGAAAATCAAAATAACAATTTCTTGATTTTGTTGTGTTGGCTTCACGTTTAGAAAAGTCGCAAAATTGATCGTAGATTTTTTTACTGGCAATATTACTTTTTTCTTCCAGCTCTTTTTCACTTTCAGGATTAAGAATCATATCCAATTCTTGTACGATAGAATTACAATCTGAAAGTTCTCCAAACTCACGTAATTCTTTGGGTGTAAATTTGGCTTGTGCTGGTCCGCGCCGACCAATGACATGAATTTCTTTTATTTTGCTTTCTGCTAAAGCATCTAATGCATGTTGAGCAATATCAGTGTGTTTTAATTCATCAATTGTTTTTGACAATATTCGACTAACATCTGCAGCAACATTACCTTGCCCAATAATAACGGCGACATCGTGTGAAAGATCGAATTCACGTTCCCTATAATCAGGATGTCCGTTATACCAACCAACAAATTCTGTTGCTGTATAACTGCCTTTCAAATCTTCACCCGGAACACCTAATTTTCTGTCGGTTTCTGCGCCAGAGGTCATGATTACAGCATGATGAGATTGACACAGATCTTCTACAGATATGTCGGTTCCAACATTTACATTAGCAATTAAATTAAAATCAGGGGAAGCAGCCGTTTTTTGGTAAAGATTGATCACTTGTTTTAATTTTTGATGGTCAGGTGCGACACCACTACGAACCAGCCCATAGGGAGAGGGCAGTCGTTCCAATAGGTCGACCTTTACATTAATGTCGGATTTAATTAGCGCTTCAGCCGCGTAGAAACCACTAGGGCCGCTACCAACAATGGCAACCAATAACGGATTATCTTCAGTACCAAGTGTAGTCATATTTTATTTTAAATAATTTTTTGTTTGTATAAATGTGTTTAAAAGCCAAGTTCTGCTTTACGTTCTTCAGCACCAGGCAAAGGATCCATCTGTTCGTCACAAACAGGTAGATCAGCAGCTTTTTCAGCATTAATTTCAATCCAGCTTTCCTGATCCTCAGGAATATCATCACCTTCAAAGATTGCCTGTACAGGACATTCCGGGATGCAAGCACTGCAGTCAATGCATGTATCTGGATCGATATATAACATTTCGTCGTCATAATGAAAGCAAGCGACTGGACAAACTGTTACACAATCAGTAAATCGGCAGTTTTTACAATTTTCAGTTACGATTGTAGTCATTGTTTTCTCCTCCCCTCTCTAGTGTTGTAATGATTTATAGTTTACTTTCCTGCGTATAATAGAATTTCTCCACGATTTAATTCAATTGAATCTCCACACCAACGCTCAAATGGTCCATTAAGAAATGAATCATTGATAGTGAGTCCCATTGTT
>CAYTIZ010000099.1:0-8623 GCA_964437885.1 uncultured Enterobacteriaceae bacterium | reverse complement strand
TTTGTTCGTTGAACCGGAACTGTAAATCCGGTCATAACGCGCACCTATTTGAAAATCCCAAAAGGCAGTAACGGAGCGACTATAAAGTGTCTGTAATTCCAGATCACCCGCACTCGAAGATGTTTCATCCTCACCCTCAAACTTAAACCAAAACTTTTTGTAGTCTGTCCCACGCCAACCCTGTATATCCCACCGCAGCGTGTTGTTGTTACCGTCATTGTTACGATATTCAAGTTGATCAGCAATGATCTTGCTATATACAATTTCATCTGTCTCTTCCCATCCCGCCATGCCCCGGTATTCGTAACCGCCCGAATAGGCGTTAGGGTCTCGAGCATCCTCCGGTGCAGTACCGCCTTGCATCGACTCACTTTCCATTGGTGCCATCGTGTCGGCATTATTTGATTCAGATTGCATCGGCATTTCTTCTGCAATGGCATTCGTAAGATAAAATTCACTGCCAAAAATTAAAATAACAAATAGTAATTTGTAACAATCCCGGGACATTATTTTTGTTTTGAAGGTCTTCATGCAACAACCACTTCCCTGAACATGCCTGCTGCCATGTGATAGAGCAGATGACAGTGGAAGGCCCAGCGCCCTTCTGCATCTACCGTTACCAGCATGCTAACGCGCTGTGCCGGCTGTACTGAAATGGTGTGTTTTCTAACCTGAAACGTCCCATCGGGTGATTCGAGATCAGACCACATACCATGCAAGTGCATTGGATGAGACATGGTACTGTCATTGTGGAGAATCACACGAATTCGTTCACCCATGGGAAAATGTATTGGTTTGGCTTCATTGAGTTTTAAACCATCAATAGACCAGATAAACCGCTCCATATTACCGGTTAAATGCAGCTCTATTTCCCGACTTGGCATCCTCTCATCCAGCGGGGCATGAACGCTTTTCAAGTCGGCATAGGTGAGCACATGCCTGCCGTTATTGCGCAACCCCGATCCCGGATCATCAAGGTTGGTACGCGGGTAATCAACACGCATGTCAACACCCGGTCCGTATTCCGTCCGTGCATGGTTAGGTTTTTTACGCCCCGTCATTTGCGCCATGCCGTTCTCTTCGGATTTTTGAGCCATGGCACCCATCATATCAACCAGATCTAATCGCACAGGATCATCAAGTGTCGGCACTTCTGCACTCAGGTCTTCTCTGGGCGAGAGTGTACCGCGCGCATAACCAGAACGATCCATTGACTGCGCGAAAATCGTATAGGCTTTATCGTCTGGAATGTCTACAATCACGTCGTAGGTCTCGCCCGGCCCAATTCTGAACTCATCAACTGTCACAGGTACAACGCGCTGTCCATCGGTAGAAATGACGGTCAGTTTTAAACCCGGAATACGCACGTCAAAATAGCTTGCCGTACCAGCACCAATAAAACGTAGACGCACACGCTCCCCAGCCTTTGCCAGTCCCATCCAGTTCCCTGCCGGTGAGTGACCATTCATCAGATAGGTATAGGTCGCGGCGGACACATCACTAAAGTCCGTTGGACTCATTCTTGTCCTGTTCCAGATCAGGCGTTTTGATATGGCCTTGCCCATACCCAGTACGGCGGCATCGTCTATAAAGTCGCCTACTGTGAGTTGCTGGTAATTATAGTAGCCACCCATTTTTTTCAGATTCATGTAGACATCAAGCGGATTTTCATCGGTCCAATCGCTAAGTACGACGGGGTAATCGCGATCAACCTGTGGTTCATGTGATTGATCTCGGGGTTCGACAATCAGTGCACCATAAACCCCTGTTTGCTCATGCAGTGTGTGCGCGTGATACCAATAAGTACCATGTTGCACCAGCTTGAACTGATGAACAAATGTTTCACCTGGCTCTATACCGGGAAAGCTAATACCAGGAACACCGTCCATTTCAGTGTCCAAGATAATTCCATGCCAGTGAATACTTGTCATCTCATCCAGTCGATTGGTAACGCGTATTGTTACCGTATCGCCTTCCTTAACTCTCAAAATGGGACCAGGTAGCAGACCATTCACTACCGTTGCAGTGCGCTCTTCCCCGGTAATATTTACGGGCAAGGGAGCGATCTCAAGGTCAAACTCGGTGCCACTTAACTCAAATGGTTTTGAGTTTGCAAATGAGAAGCGACTGATTATTCCTGATGAGATCACAACCGTGCCAGCAGCAACTCCTTTTACGAAACGTCGCCTCGTCATAAATAATCGATGGTTTTTATTCATAAAATACTTCCTATATCATATTCACGTTATAAGCTGATCTCTGCAAAAAATAAAAATGAAAAACCAAATTGGTTAAGAAAGTGAGTTACATTTTTTTATCCATGTCCATACTCATATCCATATTTCCATCACTATCGGTATGGCTCTTCATAAATAGGCGCTGACCCATCATGATAATGATGAATCCTATGGCAGCGGCAACTAAAACCAGGGGATCAGTATTGAACTTTAGTACCACGAAAGTAAGTAAAATAATCGTGTCCAGCACAATTGCTATAAGTGGAATAATGGGGTTAAAGTCGATCTCCTTACGTAAGTAACGAAACAATCCCCAATGAACAGCAATGTCCATCAATAAATAGAAAATAGCCCCTATTGCTGCGATTCGGGTTAGATCAAATAAAATCGTCAAGGTCATCGCCAGCAAAACGGTAAATATCAATGCGGGATTAATTCCAGATTTTTTTTCTAAACCGGGAACCTGTTTCATCATGCCAAGCATGCCGAGTAATCGAGACGCCGAAAAAACACTGGCAATAACACCTGATACCGTCGCAATAATAGCGATAAATACAGTAAACCACAGACCCCACTCCCCAAATACAGGGCGTGCCGCTTCCGCTAAAGCATAATCCTTTGCCTTAACAATTTCAGACACACTCAAATTCGCTGCAACCGATAGTGCCAACGCCACATAAATCACGACACAAATGAGCAAAGAAATAATAATAGAACGCCCTACATTGCGTTCAGGGTTGATAATATCACCACCTTGATTGGTAATAGTGGTAAATCCTTTATAGGCAAGGATTGATAATGCCAACGCGGCTAAAAAGTTTCCTGTAACAGACATACTGCCATCACTTGCACTAACAACAGAAGGCTCGAAAGAAGGAATAACACCCACAACCAGGCCGGCAATAGCCAATATTGCAATACCAAGAATTTTTATAATCGCAGTGGTATTCGCCGTTGCTTCGATTATTTTATTACCCGAAATATTGATAATAAATGCGACTGCAATTAGAGACACCCCTAAAATGGGTACTAAAATACTCGTGCTCTCAATATCAAACAATCTCAAACTGTAGGCACCAAATGTACGGGCAACAAGACTTTCTGCTATCACCATCGAAACGTACATCAGTAAAGAAAAGGTGCCGGTCACGACACCCGGGCCATAAGATTTCCTTAAAAATTTAGCGACCCCTCCAGAAGAAGGATAGGCATTGGAAAATTTAACATAAGAATATGCACTTAAACCTGCTACAACTGCTCCTGCAACAAAAGCAAGCGGGAAAAGACCACCGACCAATTCAGCGATTTGACCCATCAGGACAAATATACCCGCACCTATCATGACACCTGTGCCGAGAGACACAGAGCCTAAAAGAGATAACTTTCCTGTCGGTTCTTGTTCCATTTTCATATCTTGTTCCACTTTCATCTTCTCCTTAATTCTTGAATCACTGCAGATATAGTGCTACAACAAATCACCATAACCCCAAATTATCGTCCCTGTTATCACAGTTACATGCGCAATTGTTTCCAGGTATTTATGACTTTTCATAGGATGAATCTTTTCAAAATTTATCTTTTCGCCTTGAGAGAAAAGCTGTAATTTTTTATTATGGTAGTTATCTCTCACTGCCAACAAATTATATTCCGCTATCATCGAAAACAGCACCATCATGGCCCCAGACCTTGAAAACAGGTTTTGACCGTATAAATATTCAAAGTACATAGAACATATGGCAAACAACCATGCTATGGTTATAAAAATTATTGGCGTCCTAATGCTGAATTGGTTCATGTATTTAGTCGGCACCTAAAAAATTCGTTATTACTACTTACAAAAATACTGAGACTATAATTTCAACATTAGTCCGTATTGGATCCATAGATTAAGTTTAGTGTCTTTCTCAAGAATGTTTGTCAATCATAAATTAAATCGCCTGTAATTTATTCTATAGTTAAGTATAGAAGCCTGGTGTTACACATAGGTCAAGTATCGGGAAGTTTACCGGTTATTTAAATTATTGATGGAAACTACTATTGGAAGTCAGTAAATTGGAACACAACTTTTATCCAGCAATTATCGGAGACTTTATGCGTAAAAATTCAGCCCTTTCTATTCCCTTGACATTGGTATTGCTTTTTCTTCAACTTGATTCGAGAGCTGACTCCGTTTCACCGACCAACGTGATCAAGGCCGAAGTTGATCAAATTATTTCCGTTTTGCGTACTGAAACGCTCACAACCGACAGAAAATGGCAACGAATCAGTGAAATCATTAAAGATAATTTTGATTTTCGCAGCATGTCACAAAGTTTATTGGAAACTCACTGGGACAAAGCTTCGACGGAGGAAAAGAGACGATGTGCTGAATATTTCGCTCAATATCTTGAAAATTTCTACCGGACACGGATTGAATCACATACAAACCAGTCGGTCCGTTATGCGAGAGAGTCGATTGAAGGCAAGAGTGCTATAGTGGATACCTTTATTGTTGCGGATTCTGCTGAAATACCCGTCTCATACAAGATGAGGCTGAATGATGGTAAGTGGACTGTGTACGACATGCTGATTGATGAAGTAAGCTTAATGGACAGCCACCGGAATATTCTTTCCAGCATTATCCAGTCCGAAGGAATCGAGGGCTTGCTTAGGGAGTTACAAGGAAGAAACCTGAAATACGAGAACGATAACTAGGTAGCAATTACCGTATCAAGTTTTTTTTGTGTTTCCTATATCTGCTTGCGGTTTTTCATATTTATCTGACACCTCATGAAGTAATGCCTTCATCATGTTTGGTTTGAATTTTATTTACCAACAGTTCTTGAGGGAAAATTAATCGTTTCCAGCATTTCACTATAAGCCTTAGCCCATGCATCAGGGATCAAAATATTTACATCAATACAATGTAATTGTCCCCTGCTATTTGCTTCGAAGAGACGGGGAGAGAGATTCATAGATGTATTTTTCAATGTAAAAATAATTGCCTGAGGAATTTTTTTTGACACCTGCGCAATTATTTCCTGAAACCCGAACCCGACAACAAGCACCCCTATACGAGAGGACTCGAGAGCATTTTCAAAGTCATCCGTTCTAATTCCAATAAAATCATCACCATATTTCACATAGGCGAGTATTTCATCATCAGCAAGCGTTATATGAAATTTCTCTGATGACATTAATTTATACTTATCGCTAGTTATCGGACGATATGTTGTAAACCAGTTGGCATACTGGAAACCATTCTTTACAAACATTTGCGAAGGCGCGCTACGACTACCTGTCCACACAGAACCAGTAATACAAACAACTTTTTTATCACTATATATCTTCATAGAAACGAAGCTATTCCAAAAAATGAATAATGATATATCTCCCGAATATTTTTATCTGCAAGCCTTACCGAATGTAGTGCACTTTGAATATAACTATAAAGATCGGTCTGGTCTGGCGACTGTAAGGGTACAATCTTTTTATCCCGCCAACACTTGTCCGAGCATACCGACAAAAAAACCTAACGATGCCCCTAATGCGGGACTGCCATATGTTTTCATGCGAGACATGGGCGCAATATCCTGAAATGTTAAGTATATTATTCCACCTCCTGCAAACAACATGAGAGCCGCGATCGTTGTTGGTTGATTGTGCAGAAAAATGAAACCCAAACATGCAGCGAGCACCCCTATCAGACTCAGCGGCAATAATATCAACAAAGACTTGTTTGGAGAAAATCCGTTATTCACCAACTCTTTAAATGAATTAAATCCCTCCGGTAAATTCTGCAATCCGATAAATATCGCCAATAACAATCCCAAATCTTTATCGTGCGCAAAAACAGCCCCCAAAGCTATCGCTTCCGGGATGAAATCCATCATCATAGCCAACAACTGGGAAACGCTACTCCCACTCTGATTAAGCTTTCGAGAAAGAATAAAAAATACATAGGCACCTGACAGGAAAAAGACCGCAATATACGGAATTGAAAGCGACTCAATCCCACGAGGTACCAAAACAAATGCGACAGCTGCAATGAGCACCCCGCCTCCAAACGCAATAATTGCATGCAGTATTAACTTTTTATTTTCACTGTCCGGAAAATGATCTAATCTTGATAAGATTCCGCCAATCAAGATAGTGATCCCGGAAGCAAACGCATATAGTCCAACAGTTGTTAAATGTTCCATAGGACACCTGACTAAACCCAAGTAGTAGTAGTAACGGCATGCCGCAGCACGATGACCTGTTTAAGATCAATATTGCTCCGGCACTTAGTATATGTAACCTTCAGGGCAAAATCATACTTTGAATAAAGCTGGTATTTGCATCAACTCTGGGTCAGAGCGTTGCTCAAATCCACCAGATGTGTGGAAAAATCGATTATTTCACTTCATCGTTCTTTCCCTTGCTTGATAATGCTCTGACCCAAGCCAAACAATGCTTATTTGCTGAAGTATGATTTTTCCCTGATGTAACCTTGCTAATAAGCTGTGTTATAAAAATTTATATCACAGCTTATGCATCTGCAAGGGTTTCTTTATAAGTTATTTCATTCTCCTGTGATCATGGCGCCACATTTTTTTATTCTTCATCATGATGAGTGTGCCATCTTTCAATTCCATTTCGACACCATCTTGCATCTTGACGGGTTCCCCATCCTTATCTACCATTCTCATGGTATTGTTATCGCTGACAAAAAGATAGGCGCCATCTTTCAATTCCAATGGCTCACCCGTGTTTTCAACTGCATAGACAGAAATGGCTGAAATTAAAACTATAATGAATGTTAAGTTACGCATTTTTCTACTCCTGTTTTTGGTTGAAAATTATTTGGTTATACTCATTGACTGAAACTTTGTCGGATATACGACAACACCTCTTTTATATCTGCATCTGTTAAACTGGAATTTCCTCCTTTTGCAGGCATTGCCATTGGTGAACCTTCAGTTTGAAAACCATTTGTAATGCTATTTAATAAGTTTTCATCCCCTTTTGACAGTCGGTCACTAAATTTAGGCACGCCGGGAATAGTCCCTTGTCCGTTTGAGCCATGACATGCAATACATGTTTGCTCATAAATCTGCTCACCACTTTGTCCGGCACTTGGAGTAGTACTTTCCTTTGTAGTCGAAACTACAGTAGTAGGTGTATAGTTACTTGATTGAAGAAACGCGAGAATATCGCGTGTCTGCTGTCCGGTAAAACCTCCTCTTACACGCATATGTGAAACAATCAGTCTCCATGTATCATCTCTGAATTCTTTAGGATCACGCATGTTATGACAACGGGAGCAATTACCTGCCCATTCTTTAGCACCTCGTGTAGCGTCACCCTTTTTACTATCATCATCCGCAGCAGTTCCTATTCCTGAAAATAACATGAGCGAAGATACAAAAATGATTTTTTGGATGTTGCGACTTAGGTTGCACCTGACGTTTTTTTTGTAAATAAACATGTTCAAATCTCCTTAGAAGCCATATGTTAACTGGACGAGTAATTGATCTTGATCGGTTTTAGTACCGACAAGCCCGTCATTAAACTCATAACTTAATTTCACCATGGCATTCGGTATAAATAAGTAGTTCAAGCCAAGCGCCCATTGCTCCTGTGCTTGGTCGGCATGCTTCGAATTGTAGTCGCCGTATCGTGCAACAGCTTCAAATTTCGTTGGAAGAAATTTATATGACAGTTGTGTATAAAATGCTTCCCACTCCTGACTTTCCGGAGCAGCACTCGCCGCCAATGCACCAACTTGTTGGCGTACATATTCCCCACGTAAATCAAAATTTTTCCATCGACTAAAGAAATCAACACCGATTACATCGTAATTCCTGTTATTCTCTCCCGGTATTGCAATATCGCCGAAGGCACCCGAAAACCCTACTTCAGTATTAGGCAGTGGTGTTAAACCAACACGGCCACCAAAAGTTTTATTATCATCAACATCATCTGTAGCGGCATTGTATTCAACGGCTTCTATTTCATTCCCGGCTCCATTCAGTTCCAGGATAGGTCCATTACTCACATATAATGCATAATTAGCATTCATTGTCTCGTTTAGCGGGAACCCGCCTCTCAACTGTAACCCAACTTCTGCTACTGGCGCTGCTTGATCATGACCAAAACCTATGGGTGCATTAACCATTTTATTAATCCAGGTAGGATGCAGGTTTTGTCGAAACTGACCGACTGGGCTGAGAAATTTACCAGCAACGAGGGTCATGTAATCATTCATGAACCAGTCTATAGTCAGATATTCCAACGCGAGATCAGTGCTACCATCATTTTGAGTTTGTACTTCGAATTCCGACTCAAGCAAGAATAAATCCTTATATTGAGGGTCTTCCCCTGATCGAGTGGGTAGATTACTGTAAGGGCTATGAGAGATAAAG
>CAYTIZ010000098.1:0-8667 GCA_964437885.1 uncultured Enterobacteriaceae bacterium | reverse complement strand
AAGTATTACGTATAAGACAACGTGTTGATGGCGTTTTACAGGAACATACTATGGATGAAGTTCGGATTTCACCCGCTTTGGTACTACGATTGAAACTAATGGCAGGCCTGGATATCTCTGAAAAGCGTTTACCTCAAGATGGGCGTTTCAGCCTTAAGATTAAGGAACACAATATCGACGTACGTTTATCGACAATGCCGGTTCAATATGGTGAGTCAGTAGTAATGCGTTTGCTTGATCAAACGGGTGGCACTCTGGATCTCAATCTGATTGGTATGCCAAAAGCAATGCTCGAACGTTTTGAAAAATTGATCCATCGTCCATATGGAATGATTTTGGTTACCGGTCCAACAGGTAGTGGTAAGACGACAACATTATATGCTGCCTTACAAACACTTAACGTAGCCGAGAAAAAGATTATTACTGTTGAAGATCCGGTCGAATATAAATTACCTCGTATCAATCAGGTTCAGGTTAACCCGGATATCGGTCTAACCTTTGCGACCGTATTGCGATCAGCATTACGACAAGATCCGGATATTATTCTGATAGGTGAAATGCGTGATGAAGAAACAGCTGAAATTGCATTACGTGCCGCAATGACAGGACACCTTGTCTTGTCTACTTTGCATACTAATAATGCTATTAGTACTGTAAATCGCCTTATGGATATAGGTATAAAAAGTTACCTGCTTGCTTCAGCATTACATGCCATTCTTGCGCAGCGATTAGTCAGGCGTATCTGTGAAAGCTGTGCACAAGCTACTGAGTTAACGGATCAACAAAAAGGCTGGTTAAGTAGCATTGTTAATGAAAAACAATTCAACGTGACATTTAAGAAAGGAATCGGATGCGCACACTGCAATTACACGGGTTATCAGCGACGAATAGGCGTTTACGAATTACTTGAGTTCGATAAAGATCTTTCAAGTGCGTTGAGTCATGCTGATACCGGGCTTTTTATAGAAAAAGCAACAAGCGCAAAACATTTCAGACCATTAAATATGGTAGCACTCCAGTATGCGGTTGAGGGTATTACAACGATGGATGAAGTGATTCGTATTTCTGCAGATATTGATAGTGTTGTAGATGAAGAAATAATAAAACCAGGTGAGGAAGCGCTAAACTGATGCCACTATTTACCTATAAAGGTAGAAATGCGCGTGGCAGTTTGATCCAGGGCGAGATTGATGCAGGCACAATCGATTCAGTTGCGTCACAATTATTCAATATTGGCATCACACCCATTGATATTAAGGAACAAAAAGAGGCTTCTGATTCAGATATTTCTTTATCGAATTACTTGAACAGGAAAGTGCCTAGTCTAGATGATCTCATCCTGTTTAGCCGCCAAATGTATACCTTGATGAAAGCAGGTGTGCCAATGATTAAATCGATTACTGGTTTGATTCAGTCAGCTCGTAATTTTAAGATCATTGAGGCACTGAAAGATATTATAGGGAATCTTGAGTCAGGTAGGGATTTATCCAGCTCATTAGCGAGGCATCCAGGTATTTTTTCACCTCTATATATTAGTATGGTAAAAGTCGGCGAAGAGACCGGACGGCTGGAAGAATCTTTTTTTCGTATATCGGAATATCTTGCCCGAGAGAAAGAAACACGGGAGCGAATCAAAGCAGCATTGCGATATCCTGCTACTGTTATTGTAGCCATAGTAATAGCCATAGGAATCATAAATGTAAAAGTAATTCCTGCATTTGCAGGTTTGTTTGCTAATGCAAAAGTTGAACTGCCATGGCAAACCCGATTATTAATGACCACATCTGATTTTTTTGTTCAATGGTGGCTAGTTATGCTGCTCGCAATAATTGGAGCAATTATTGCCGCACGGCTTTATGTACAGACTGAAAACGGACGTTATCAGTGGGATCATTACAAGCTAAAAATACCCATAGTCGGAGATATTATTTACCGAGCCACATTAGCGCGTTTCGCTCGTTCTTTTTCTATGGGGCTCACGTCCGGTGTGCCTTTGATTCAGGCGATGACAGTTGTTTCGCGGTCGGTTGATAATGAATTCATTAGTGACAAGATATTGGGTATGAGAAATGGCATTGAACGAGGTGAATCACTAACGCGGACAGCAGGTTTAACAAGAATGTTTCCTCCTTTGGTATTGCAAATGTTATCTGTTGGAGAAGAAACCGGACAGGTAGATGATATGATGGCTGAGGTTGCAGAATATTATGACCGCGAAGTAGATTACGATATAAAAAACCTGAGCGCATCAATCGAACCGATATTGATCGTCGCAATTGGTATCATGGTATTGATATTGGCATTAGGTGTGTTTCTACCCATGTGGGATTTGGCAAAAGTTATACAGTAATAGATGTAAATAATGGAATTGGCACATCGATGGCGTGATCGTAGTCTTACCAAACTGGAATTGGTGGTTGCGATATTAATTTTGGCGATATTGATAGGATCGTTCAGCCGGTATGTACTGGTGATTTTTTCCAGAGCAGAACAAAGCATGATAAATAGTACAGTGATTAATATTAATACAGCACTTCACTATCGTGCGGCGATGGTAGTAATGCGAGGACAATATAGGGAACTGGAATTATTAGAAGAGATGAATCCGATGGAAGAAATGCAAGCTAGCCCTGAAATTAATGATCCGAATTTAACATTCAAGAATATTTCATTAGCGCCGCTAACGGGAACGGCCTTCGCACCAGCAAATTATGGTGGTGTTATGAATGCCTATACTATGGGGTCGATAGAAAAAGGGAAGTGGTATTTTAATCAGGATAATCGATATTTAATTTATCTTGTCAGCAATAGTGAATTTTTTTTCAGTGACGAAACGGGATTGCCCATTATTCGATTTCAGATAATGATTGATTATAAAGATAGAAATTCTAACGGGAAGTATGATCCAGAGAGAGATGAATTTCAGACGATGAAATTGCATCCTGTCAATCACTATCAATGGCGATATTAGGCAGCAACTAAATATTAATATGAATTATACAAACGAGTTTTATGCCTGGATCCTTGATTTCCTGTTTGTAACAGGAATTTTGTTGGTTCCTGTTGGTATCGGCTTTATGTTGATGCCTGGCAAGGTGTTTAATATTGCTAATAAACTGAATCGTTGGATTGCTACGGATTCTTTTTTAAACAAATTAAGTGTGCCTATTTACAAAGAGCGATTTTTTTATCGACATCATCGAGTTTTTGGATTTTTCATATTATTAGCTTCGGCGGTTTGCTTATTTATGTTGACAGCCTATATCGGCGTTGACAGTATTACGGCTAGTCTCCTTAAGTTGGCAGAATCTGAATTTGAAAAGTGGTTATTTTATGTATTGTACTATGTATTAATCGCTACAATTATTCTTGCTTTTTTGTTTGGGCTGATTATGTTTATTAGACCCAGTGCCTTGAAATCATTTGAGGTTTGGAGTAACCGCTGGATTGACACAGAAGGACCATTAAAAATTCTGGATAGAAGTAAAGATTTGCCAGATAGAATCCTGCCGGGCAACCCAAGAATATTTGGACTCATCGTGACATTGTCCGCTATATACATAATCTGGAATGTTAACCCATTATAAATATAAGTGAATACAGTATCTTAAGTTGATTCAAGCTTGAGTTGAATGAACATAGAAGTTACAGTTTATAGTTAAAGTGTTTTAAAGAATCTGGAGTAGTCCAGTATATTAATCAGAATGGAGTCTGATTACATACGCTCTGTAAATGGATTGCCCAAGAGTTGCGACTTGCGGGAATAGGGCTAGTAAAAATGAGCTTCGGCTCATAAATTTAGGAGAGAAATTTCATGAAAATGCAAGGTATTAATAAACAGCAACAGGGTTTTACCCTTATTGAGTTAGTGGTTGTCATTGTCATTTTAGGTATTCTAGCGGCAACAGCAGTGCCACGATTTGCAAATCTGACTAATAATGCAAATACGGCAGTTGCACAAGGTATCGTTGGCGCGATTAGTTCAGCTGCTGTCATCCAGTTAGGCAGTAATTCAGGTACGGCTGCTTCATTTACCAATATTATCGGCAACACTGAATTTAGTAATGTGCCGTCAGGAACAACGGTAACAGCTGGAACCAATGCATCCGGAGGACCGTTATCTATATCAGGTAGTACTGTATCCGGGACGGCTATTACCTGTGATGTAGGTGGTGACTCGACATTTACTGTGACCATAGGCAGTAGTTCTTCTACAGGCACGTTGTCAAATGGACTGTGTAGTAGCTAAAAATATTGCTTATGTCTAATCTTGAAAAGGGGGTCTACTGGCCCTCTTTTTTTATGTTTGTTGCTATAGTTTTGGCATTAATGATATCCATTATTAATGGATACGTGTTTTGGTGGTTGTCCGTTTCTATGCTTTTTTTTCTTTCGCTTTATTTTTCTGGTTCCAGATTAAATTTAAATCCTTTAACGATTGCCGTATTTTTATTTTTATTTTTATTAATAATAAATATGGTATTTATCCGTCCTGTTAATGATTCAGATGCAAGTTACCTTATTGGCTTTTTTTTGAGTAGTTTTTTGTTATTTAGCTTTGCTAATGAAAAATTTATCAGACAAACACTTTATAGTTTAAGCGGATTATTTTTATTGTTAGCTTTGTGGGGCTTGTTGCAATATTTCACCGGTTACGGATATTTGATTAATGTTGGTTTGAGAGCAAACGCTTTATTTTTTACGCCTAATACTTATGCCGCTTGTCTTAATATAGTTCTGTTACCCTTGTCTGTTTTTTATTGTTATAAAAAAAGTCCTGAAAAGCTGTTAGCTTTAATCCTGATTCTATTTATGGCGTTATTGGTATCACAAAGTCGTGGAGGTTGGGTTGCCTTTATAGCAGGCGTGGTATTTGCCTTAGTATGGATAAAGACTACAGGGTTTTATATTGATAAAATAAAATTTAAAAAACTGATCATTAGTTTAATATTGGTGTTTATTGCATACAATATAATTAATCTGACTGAATTAAATCGGCAGGAACGAGACTCTTCTTTTAACGAAAACATTAATCAATTAATTCGGAGTGATAGTATTGTATCAACAATGTCTAACAGGTTTGAACTATATGACATTGCGTGGCAACGAATTAAACAACATCCTTTTTCGGGTTATGGCTTTCATACCTATCAATACTTTCAAATACGTGAACAACAAGCGCCGTTCATAGGAAACATTACCCGCTTTGTTCACAATGACTATTTGCAGCTATGGATGGAAACGGGTATTTTTGGACTAGTACTGTTTATTTCAATACCGATTATTATCATTGTCTTGTTAGTATTGCTTTGGCAACGGTTATCGGCTCGGGACAGTATAATAATGCTGGCATTAACAGCTGGTCTCGTTAGTTTCTATGTACATGCGCTGGTTGATTTTCTTTTTTACACTCCCTTTTTATTAATGATGTACGGTTGTTATCTGGGGTATTTAAATCAGTTATTCAACAAATACCTTCAAGGTTTGTTACATTATAAATTAGCGTTACCAAAAATCATGATCCGCCCCGTCATTGTTAAAAGTCTCATCGGCCTGGTCGTTGTAGGCTATCTATCGCAGCCGGCTATAGCACAACTGGCATTTGACCAAGCTAATCGCTATAAAAACCGATTGGATATAGCATCAGCCTTAAGTGCTTACGAATTGGCACGTCGCTTTGCACCCTATGAATCCTCATATTATTTGGTAGAAGGCGATATTTGGTATCACGCGGCTAAAGCGACAGGAAAATCAGAAACTGCACAACGAGCAGATAGACTCTTTGAAGAAGGGGTTTCAGCAAATCCTTATCGAGTCAAAAATTTATTTTGGCGGGCAATGTTACATCGCGATTATCCTGAACTGTTATCCAACCCTGTTTCTACGAAGATGGTATTGTCATGGTTACAAAATGTTTTAACCTGGCTGCCACATGATCAAAAAGTTCAGGCGGAATATGTCCGTACATTATCGAGCATGGGAGAATATGATAAAGCGAAACAATTACTCGATAGTTATCTGAGGTTTAAACCGGACTCACGTTTACTGAAGCAGGTAAAATCAGAATTGGGTATTTATCCTGAGCAAACTGGTTAAATTGGTGATTATTCTTGATAATAATGAACACTTTGTCAGGGTAATTCGTTAAGTTAGTTATGAGTGTTACGAAATTGAGGTACAGATGCTTATTCTACGGTTAAAAAAGGGGTTTACACTTATTGAACTGGTTGTCGTGATTTTATTGATATCGATACTCGGCGCATTTATGTTACCCAAGCTGAATTTGAGCACTTTCAGAGAGAGTGGTTTTGTGCAACAGTCCATGGCAGCTATTCGATATGGTCAAAAGCAAGCTATTGGATCAGGTTGTCAGGTTAATGTTTTGATAACGACGGCAGATTGTACATTGCAATGGAATGGTTTGCCTGTTGCTTTGGGTTGCCCTGCGGGTGGAACTAATATTACAAATCCGGCGACGGGCTTAAGTAATTTCTGTAATGATAGTACGCCTGAATCAGGTACTGATCTTCCAACAACAATAAGATTTGATAATATTGGTCGTCCGACCGCTTTGCTTGGAGATTTATCATTAAACCTCGGTTCAAGAATAATCATTATCGAGCCAGAGACGGGTTTTGCGCATGAATAAGTCCAACTATAACAATTCTGGCTTTAGTTTGATTGAATTGGTAATTGCAATTGTTATTTTGTCTATTGGTGTAACTGCATTTATAACATTGGTAATCAATACAACAAAAAATAGTGTTGATCCGCAAATAAGGCAGCAAGGTAATGCTATTGCTCGAGCCTATCTGGAAGAAATAATGCTTAATTCATTCTGCGAACCTGATTTTAATCCGGATACTGATCCAGTGACAACTTGTCCACTTGAATGTCTTGTCTCTGCGTGTAGTACAGCGGCACCTAATGCTTGTGGTGGTGCAAATGCTATCGGTGGCGCGGAAGCGGGACGAGCCGTATTTGATGATGTCTGTGATTATAATGGTCTGGTTGATGCGGGAGCAGTAGATCAAAACGGAAATGCAATAGGCACTTTAGGAAATTATACAGTGAATGTTATGGTCGATGACACAGGTGTCAATTTGAATGGCTTGAATGGGAGTAATGGGCAAGTTGTTCTGATAAATGTAAATGTAACGCATAGTACGGGTGCGACTATGTCATTAAGTTCATACAAAACGAATTTTTAATAAAGGGATGGTAATAAATAATAAAAATGGTTTTACCCTGATCGAGATGATCATGGTAATCCTGATAGTCGGTATCTTGTCTGGTGTTTTATTCATGGTGCTGCGTGGTCCGATACAATCTTTTATTGATGTCGAAAAACGAACTCGTCTGGTTGATATTGCTGATACAGCCTTACAACGTATGACCAGAGAGATCCGTCTTGCTTTGCCTAATAGTATTCGTGTAACAGGCGGAAACACAGTTGAATTTTTACGAGCGTTGGATGGTGGTCGTTATCGCGAAAAACCAGGTGGCGCAGGGCCAGCAGTATGTGGTGGTACTGTGGCAGAGGATAGACTGGATTTTGCATTGACAGCAGATTGTTTTGAAGTAATGGGAATATTAATTAATGCTGCTTTAGTGGATACCACAGGAACCTGTCTTGACAGTTCATCAGATTGCCTAGTGATTTATAATACCGGGCAATTAGGTGCTAATGCATATAATGGTGACAATATAGCAACTATTACATCTGCTGCTGCAAATTCAATTACCTTTGTTGGTGCTGCTCCTTTCTCAAATAGATCGCCAAGACAGCGTTTTTTCATTGTTGATACACCGGTTAGTTTTGTTTGTGATACAGGCACTGGAGAAATAAGGCGTATTGATGGTTATCCAGTTAATACAGGCGTGGGAGCGGCTACGGGTAATCTATTAATAAATCAGGTATCGGCCTGTAGTTTTACTTACAATTCGGGCACGGCAACTAGGGCAGGTTTAGTTACGTTAAGTATTACAATACAAGATACCACTTTGGCTGGAGCTAATGTTACCTTGCTGCAACAAGTGCATGTAGACAATCAACCATGAGGATAATTAGAAAATTGCAGCAAGGATTTAGTGCGATTATGGCTGTTATATTGATTGTATTACTCGCGTTGATAGGCAGCTATATGGCAACATTGACCAGTGTCAGTTCTATTAATACCACTCTATCTGCAGGAACGATGCAGGCCTGGTTTGCTGCACGTAGCGGAATACAATGGGCTGTTCAACAGATTATCGTTGCTGCACCGGGAGCTTGTATAGCTTCGCCGACAACAATTAATTTATCGGGCGGCAGTGCTAGCGGCTTTGTTGTTGTTCTTACATGTACAACAACAATATTTACTGAGACCGGTCTGGGAACATATAATGTGTATGCATTAACCTCAAGAGCAACAAGAGGTAACCCAGGTGAACCTGTCTATGTATCGAGACAAGTTAATGTTTCTGTAACAGATGCGCCTTAACCTAGAAATTAAAATTATTTTGTTTCAAAGCCTCATAAATAATAATGCTTGCAGAATTGGATAAATTTAAACTGCGGCTGTTTGCGAGCATTGGTATTCTTAGAATTTTATTAGCATCAAATTCACCTAGTATTTCTTTAGGTAAACCCCGTGTTTCAGGACCAAAAATAAAACTATCGTCTTT
>CAYTIZ010000097.1:6334-8774 GCA_964437885.1 uncultured Enterobacteriaceae bacterium | reverse complement strand
GAATTTAATCCATCTGCACCGCTTTGTATTCAATGTGCAGAACGTAAAGAGCAATAAAGCCTTGCTTATACCCGTAATACCCGAAAATGCCTATTTATAGGCTGCTCTTGCGCACCCATGGCAGCGTCGTCTAAAACACACATTTCCAAGTATCACGGGGATATATTGAATATAAACAAGCTTTTATGCAAATTAATAGTCAGCAATAACTACTAGCCTGAATATTTTCAGGAGTAGTTTTAAGCTGAAGGATGCCAGCCCGCATCTGCCCATAGGTTACCACTAACAGCAGAATTCGAAACCATAAAGCATATTGCTTCGGCAATTTCTTTGGGTTGAATCAATCGTCCTAATTGTGTGTCGGGTAAAATGTTTTTCTCGATGTAATCTTTACCCATTGCTCTGACCATAGGCGTATCGGTGAAGCCCGGATGAACAACAGCACATCGGATTCCGTGAAAAATGGCTTCTTTAGCCAAGGTTGATGCTGCCCCTTCTAGTCCAGCTTTGGTTGAAGCATAAGATACTTGCCCTTTATTTCCCTGTGATGAGACTGAACCAATGAATACAATCGTTCCTCGGACGCCCTCATCGGAACTCCATTTTTTTAGACCACGTTGAGCTCGATCTTCCGCTAAATCGGCAATCATATGCATTGCCCAATAGACGGGTGCGATAAGATTAACATTAACTACAAGTTGAAAATTCTCGACAGGATAAATATTCGCTTTTTTTGTTTCTTTATCAACTTTAACAGCAAGAGCATCTCTTGTAATACCTGCTGCAGGCACACATATACTAACGGTGCCATGATCTTTTTTCATCGTTTCGAATACATGTTTTCGAAAAGCTTCGTCAGTGACATCTCCTTGAAAAGGGAAAGCAACTTTTGCATCGACTTCGTTATTAACTTGTTCTGCAGCAATTTCAGTAGTATCAGTTAAATCGACTATAGCAATTGCTTTTGCACCACGTTGTGCAAGTTCAAATGCAACAGCGCGACCAATACCACCGGCACCGCCTGTTACTATTGCAACTCTATCTTTAATTTCCATAGGAGAACCTCTTAAATTTGAGATGAAAATGAATTTATTTCCTTATTGTAACGAATATTTTGTGCGCCGCAACATACTTATTGCAGGTGTAATTATATTTCTATATTTTCAATGACTTAGAAAAAAGATGGGTAGTCTGTTTTTAGCTAGAAAATGCTTTAATTAGCATAACTATGCCGCAAAAGAACATTAATGCGAGGGTATATTGTCTAAATTGCATTACATCAATGTTTTCAAGGTGTTTTCGAGCCAGAAATACTCCAATAACTGCACCTGCACCTAGTATCACTCCATAGCTTGTTATTTGGACACTGAGTGCGCCAAAAGCACCATAGCTGATTAATTTTGTTAATTGCATGAATAAATGAGTTAATTGCCTTTGTGCCTATAAGCCGTTCTTTTACCAGTCCATAACTCAGCATAAACGGGTTATGCACTGGACCGGTTGCACCGATGAGGCCAGAAAGAAATGACACGCTAAAACCTAATGGCAAGAACCAGACTAATTTCATTTTAATCGCGAGCTTTGATTTACTTAATTTGTCCTGTAGTACATAGCTGATTAAAAATAAACCAAGCAATATCTGGATAATTTGAACGTTAATATGAGTTAAGAACCAAGCCCCGATAACTGCACCAATAATACTGCCAGGCAATAAATAGTGAATGACTTGCCAATCGATGTGTTGACGAAATATATAGGCACGTGATGGGTTGGCTATTAAGGCAGCGATAGAAATGATAGGCGCGACCATTTGTGGGCCTAACAAGAAAGTAATAATCGGAATCAAAAGTGTCGCGGCACCACCTGCAGCGACAGTGCTAAAAAACCACGCTAATAGGCCGAATAGAAATAATAAGGCAAAGATCATGCTACAAATTTAACAGAATTAATGGATTAATCGATATTCTAAATTTGTGTGTTAATTTTTGAACTATGATTTCAAACGATAATCGAATCTGACTATGTTTTTTTGGATTAAATAAAAAAAGTCAGCTTCCGACTGATAAAGAGGCATTACCGGGTCGCCAAACCATAATGCCTGTCGAAAACAGGCATTATGTTAATGGCAATCCTATTGTGCCTCCATTTCCTGAAAAGACTGAAAAGGTGATATTCGGATTAGGCTGTTTCTGGGGCGCTGAGAGACGGTTTTGGCAACAATCGGGTGTTTATTCTACTGCGGTTGGTTATATCGCCGGATTGACGCCTAATCCCACTTATGAAGAAGTTTGTACTGGAATGACTGGGCATAATGAGGCCGTACTTGTTGTTTATGAGCCTGAAAAAATTAGTACTACAAAACTATTATCAATTTTTTGGGAATCACATGATCCTACACAAGGTATGCGCCAGGGAAATGATAGCGGCACACAGTATCGCT
>CAYTIZ010000097.1:0-6324 GCA_964437885.1 uncultured Enterobacteriaceae bacterium | reverse complement strand
GGGTATTTATGTTTATAGTGAAGAACAAAAAGCATTGGCAGAATCTTCAGAAAAAGAATATCAATCCAGACTAAATAATGCAGGGTTTTCTCAAATTACGACGGAGATATTAATTGCCCCGAAATTTTATTATGCTGAGGCATATCATCAACAATATCTGGCAAAAAATCCGGCAGGATATTGTAGTTTAGCTGGTACGGGAGTGAGTTGTGCCAGCTAGTATTGAAACTAATACCGCAATTTACTTAGGCTGAAGCGGAAGAGCCTTTTTAGATACTTTCGCTGGTTTTATTACCGCTGTTTGTTTTTTATTTGCGTTAAGCGCATTAGCTTTAAATGATATGGGCATCATGCTGCCGCTAGATGTTCTTACATAGTTCATAATTTATCTCCTTTATTGCAGAAAGTGTTTAACTCACTGGGAAACTGCTAGCAAAACGGCTAATCCATTCTTCAGTTAATTTTTCCCGGCTTAAAAAGGGACCTTCTTTATAACGCTTGTCATTTAAATAGAGTTCGATATGACAAATTTGTTCAACGATTCTTAGTTTTGGACCATCCTCAATATTTAAAAGCCATAGCCCAATTTCATAATCGTCGTTAGATTCTTTTACCATGACAACTTTACCGATAAAGTTATGAATCTCTTTTCGGGTCGGTATGGTGACTTCTATTATGCTGCCCGGTTTTTGATACTCTTTAGAGGAGAAGGTCAGTCCGATATTCGAATTTTGAGTTATTTCAATTTTTGAACGTTGCCAGAATCGTAAACGCCGAAAATTAAGTGGGAATCGTTGCGGATGTTTAATAAAGCCTTCTAGCAAATCACTCTCAAAATCTGCTGGTTGGTCGGTAAAATTAGGCGGAAAAACTGTCCCGATAGAGGAGTGGCTTTGAGTATTACTTGGACTAACATTGGCTAACATGATGATCTCCCAATTAATCAAGTACTTATAGATTAACTTTTAGAGGATAATGAAGTAAAAATCAAGTAAAAATATAAATATTTCATATGTTTATAGGATATTTCTAGTAATAACATTAGAATATAACACTGAAACAACCATGTAACATATTGAAATTATTAAAAAATATACCGAAAATAACTAAAATTATGAGTGTTAATATTTTTTACTGTTTTAACCCAATTCATCGTCTGGATGAATATTAAGAGGAACAAGTTCTACCGTTGTTTCAATTGTTGCTTCGTTATCATCCAAAACGTCAAGGACAAGGAAAGTTAATCCAGAAACAACTAACAGTAATATAATGTCGTTCAGAAAATAATTTTTAAAATAAGTTGTAAGCTTCATTGTAATCCTTCGTATTAAGCTGAATTTACGTTAATTAACGCAGAACATATGAAGTTGTTGACAGAAATAGGAACTAGTTACGATTTTTCACAACGATTTGTGAACTATGTCAAAATAACAAGTTTGTTAAATGAGGGTTTGTAAATGAAAGCAATGGTAGGTTTTATTTTTGCCATATTGATTGTCTTTGGTTTGAGGTTGTTTTGGCCATCAACTGGATCGGGTGTAAGTGAAATGCCTCTAAAGGAGGAAATGAATGACGCCAAAAACGAACAAGTTGAAATATTGGGAGTAGTTACAGAAGAAAATGATTCTCCATCACAAGCATTGAATGCTCCGAGTGATGATGAAAGAACTAAATTAATGACAGCAGAATATGAAATTTTGCAGCAGGAACGAAAGAAATTAAAACGCCATCTGGCTCGTTTAAAACATGATATGTGGGGGCTTAAATTTTCCAGAGAAAAGGCGAAACAAATGAGTACAACAGTTATGTCAGCTTCTAACGTACTTAGAAACCCGGATATGCTTGGCGCATTTTCAAATGTAGAGGGTATTAAAGATGAAATTGCGAAGGTAAATTTTGCGGAAAAATCACTGCAGCAGGTAAGTGAAATTATTGAGGCGAGTAAGAGTATGAGTAAAGATCAGGATTAAATAAACTCAGTAATACAGTGACTGGCATTTTCAGCTACAGCTATTATTTTTACCCTAGAAATTTTATTTTCCAGTTCCGATGCTTGGGCGTGCTTTAATTCAACACGGATAAAGTTTTCTGTATAACCCATCCACGCCTTATTCTCATTGCGTGCTTCCCAAAGTACAGCATGTGTTTTTCCAATTTGATCAACTAAAGATGTTTGGCGCATTGATTTACTAAGGGCATGTAATTGCTTGCTACGTTCTTTTTTTATTGATGTATCAATCTGGTTGGTCAGTGTTGCAGCCTTTGTGCCTTCACGTTTTGAGTAAGTGAAAATATGGATGTGTGAGAAAGCAGTTTCTTCTATAAAATCAAGTGACTCTTGCCATTCTTCTTCTGTTTCACCAGGAAAGCCAACAATAATATCTGTCGTAAGATTGAAATTTGGTATCTCGTTTCGTGCTTGTTCAATTAATTTTTTATAATCATTCGTTTTACAGCGCCGAGCCATTCGTTTTAAAACAGAATCACTACCGCTTTGCAAGGGAAGGTGCATATGCGGCATTAATCTTTTGTTTGGAAATAAAGAGAAAAATTCTTCAGGTAAATCCCATGGTTCTACAGAAGCAAGCCTTATTCTGGGGATGTCGGTGTTAGATAGAACCGTTTTAATAAGCTGGTAAAGATTTGAATTCAGTTCGCTGCCGTATCCGCCAACATGAACACCCGTTAATACGATTTCCTGGATACCCTGTTGATGAAATTGATTTATGTCTCTAATAATATCGGTTTCTGTTCGGCTACGTTCATCACCTCTGGCAACAGTGACGATGCAAAACGTGCATCGATACCGACAACCATCTTGTATTTTTATGAAAGCTCTGTTCCTACCGCGTTTAAAAATACTTGCTTCGCCGGGTTCTGTGGATAGTGCGGGCATAGATTCAAAATTTAATTCTTTCAATGCAATATCTACCAACTGATCTTTTTGTTGGTTGTTTATTAGAAGATCAATTCCTGGAATATCATGCTGAACCTTTTCATCGAGACTCGCATAACAACCACTGACGACAAGTTTAGCTTTGGAGTTGTTGCGATGCGTTCGTCTTATTATTTGTCGTGATTTTTTTACGGCTTCCTGGGTGACAGCACAAGTATTAACCACTAGCAGATCTGCATGCTCAGGCTTGTCCGTTAAGCTATGTCCTTTGGACTGAAACTCTTCTGCCCAGGATTCCAGTTCGGCTTCATTCAAGCGACAGCCCAGCATTTTTAAATGGATTTGCATGGCGCGTATAGATTTAGGCGAGTCTTGATTGTTGTAAAATTAACTCTGGCATGTCTTCAGACATACCAACACAGGTAGAAATCTTGAATTTACAATTCAGATATTTTTCCTCGGCTGTTTGCACCATAGCAGGAATATCACGTTTGACATGGGTGCCTGAATTCAGGAAGTAGGGAAGGATAGTGATATTTGATGCTCCGTTATTTATAGTTGTGTCTATGGATTGAAGAAGCGAAGGTTCTGCCAGTTCCAGATAAGCATATTCAATAAGTTCATATTCATCTCCCACTATTTTTTTTACTTTTTCTGTAAGGGTCTTAATCTCAAGATTAGATTCTTGTCGACGACTGCCATGAGCAAGGATGATGAGAGCGTTCATTATTAATTATTTATTATTGTCTTTAAAGCTTGAAGCAATGAACTATCAATTGTGCCGCCTAGGTTTTTCGATTGTTCAATCATCTCTTGTGACTTGAGAAAGTTTTCCTGAAGATAATAAGACTTAGCCCATGAATGATAGACATAGGCCAGTAATCTCTGATTTGATATTTGTATCGCTACATTATATAAATTATTAGATGTATTAAATAATATTTGCCTTTCATTCTTATCTTTTAATAATGCACATTGACTGGATGTATAGGCATAATCTGCGAGGAAACCGCTTTCTTTTAATCCTTTTTCATTAGCCAACCTAAACATTTTACTGGCTTCACAAGATTGTTCCTCTTTATCTAAAAGCAGACCAAAGCCAAGATAGACGTAAGGGTTGTCTTGATTTAATAACCAAGCCTGGTTAAAACGAACCATCGATTTATCAAATTTGTTATTTGCATAATTATCAAAGCCACGTTCTACATAACCTTCCGATGCATGTTCGCGAGTACCAAAAGTACGAGTTGCTTTCGCTATTAATGAATTATCTTCTGCAACGAAGTCCGGGTTATTACTTCTATCAGCTTGACCGTACATAGGAATTGGTCGTTCTGTTTGTTCGGCTAAGGCTTGTAGCGAAACAATGAGTGAGAAACTTATTATTAAAGACTTTCTAAAGTTAATGCCAGAATTCATGAATATATCCAAAGTAAATATGACCATTGTAATAATGTTTGTCCAGAAGCGCTATTATATGCATTTATAATAATAAAAAATGTAAGGTCATTATGATATTAAAAAAACAAAAAGCCGTATTTGGTTCATGGGAGTCGCCAATAACAACGGACTTGATGCTGAGTGATAGCGTCGGTTTAGGTGAGATTAGTACCTTTGAGGATGATGTTTACTGGATTGAAATGCGTCCTCAGGAGAAAGGACGCTATGTTGTTGTTAAGCGTTCTCCTGACGGACAGCAAACGGATGTTATCCCACCTGAATTTAATGCACGTTCACGCGTACATGAATACGGTGGTGGTTCTTACTTAATGACTGAGAAAGGTTTGCTGTTTACTAATTTCAGTGATCAAGCACTTTATCTAGTTAATTCCAGTAATGACTGTCTTAAGCTAACTCATTCTGAATCATGTCGTTATGCTGACATGATTTATGACAAAAACAACAATCGATTAATCTGCGTGCGCGAAGATCATTCTGATCAAAGTCAAAAGGCTAATAACAATGAAGCAATAAATACAATTGTTGCAGTGTCATTATCTGAATCAAAAAATGAAAGAATTCTTGCAGAAGGGGCGGACTTTTATTCCAACCCCAGAATCAGTCATGATGGAAAGCAACTCTGTTGGATTAGCTGGCAGCATCCCAATATGCCCTGGGATAATACCAGTTTATATCTTGCTGATATAAATAATGAAGGCGACTTAGAAATACCTCTGCATGTCGCCGGTGGTGATAATGAGGCTGTTTGCCAGCCAGTCTGGTCGCCTGATGACCTACTTTATTTCATCTCAGATAGAAGTAACTGGTGGAATTTATATCGCGTTACAAATAATGCCAATGAATATGCCATAGAAAGTGTTATGGAAATGGAAGCCGAATTTGCCGTGCCACAATGGTCATTTCGTGAATGTAATTATGATTTCGTAAACAAAGGTTTCATTCTGGCAATTTATCGCAAGAATGGTTTGGCTCATCTTGCGTCAATAAATGTTGATGAAAAGTCATTGGAGACCTTGGAATTTTTATACACTGATTTTGAATCACTTGTTTGTAATGAAAGCAAGTCATGGTTTCTGGCTGCGTCACCGGTTGAATTTCCGTCTATTATCGAATATGACATAGGACAGAAAAAAAACAGCGTACTTCGTAAGGCGAATAATATAGATATTGATATAGAGAATATCTCTATTGGTGAGTGTTTAAGTTTTTCTGTAGATAAGGAAAACAAGGCACATGCGTTTTTCTATCGCCCAAAAAACAAAGAGTTCACGGGACTTGATGGTGAACTAGCGCCATTAATTGTCATGAGTCATGGTGGTCCCACTGGCGAATCACATAATGGTATTAAAATGGTAGTTCAGTTTTTTACTAGCCGCGGTTTTGCCGTGTTAGATGTGAATTATGGTGGCAGTAGTGGTTATGGTAGAGCCTATCGTCAACGATTAAATGGTGAATGGGGCATCGTTGATGTTAATGATTGTAGTAAAGCAGCGTTATATGTTGCAGAACAAGGCTGGGTTGATAAAGAGCGGTTAGCGATTCGTGGTGGTAGTGCGGGGGGCTTTACCACGTTGGCATCTCTCGCTTTTACTGATGTATTTAAAGCCGGAGCCAGTCATTATGGTGTAAGTGATCTGGAAGCGTTAGCAAAAGAAACACATAAATTTGAATCGCGTTATCTTGACTCCATGATTGGTCCGTATCCAGAGGAGCAGGAATTATATAAAACACGCTCGCCGGTTAATGCGGTTGATCAATTATCTTGCCCGGTTATTTTTTTTCAGGGACTGGAAGATAAAGTCGTGTTACCAAATCAGGCAGAGATGATGGTTGATGCCTTAAAAGAAAAAGGAATTCCTGTTGCGTATATTGCTTATGAAGGAGAACAACACGGATTTCGACAGGCAAAAAATATTAAACGAACACTGGAAGCAGAACTGTACTTCTATTCAACAATATTTAATTTT
>CAYTIZ010000096.1:0-8800 GCA_964437885.1 uncultured Enterobacteriaceae bacterium | reverse complement strand
ATGAAAGGTATTTCCTGAATCCTGTCTGATACTACAACAGGGTGTTCTGTTAAGGACATCTGTAAAAATGCACTTTTTTCGCGATTAAGTATGCCGTTCCTTACTAATCATACTTGGTAAACTTCGTACTCAAATCCGCATGCATTACTTATACATTGCGGTTTTTCGCGCGATGCTTCCTAACTCTCACAAAAAAATCACTATTTTTATAGTGTGTCCGTCGTTAATGTTTAAGCTAACCACTCATCGCGAGCAGCTAACTCCCTATTTTTTCGGCAAATCTGGAATTTTATTTACCACTAATTCCGAAATCTTTGCCACTACTGCGTCGATATCAAGCGTGCTTGTATCAACAATTATTGCATCTTCCGCAGGTTTCAATGGCGACGCTGCACGGCTACTATCTCGCTCATCTCGCTCAGCTATACTAGCGGAAAGGTCGCGGAGATTAGCACTAATACCCTTCTCCATCAACTGTTTCAGGCGTCTTTTGGCTCTTTCTTCAGCACTGGCTGTCAGGTATATCTTTAATGTTGCTTGTGGAAACACCACCGTGCCCATATCGCGGCCATCAGCAACCAGACCGGGAGCTTTGTGAAAGGCCTTTTGTCGCGATAACAAGGCTTTTCGTACAGCAATAATAGGCGCAACACGTGACGCTGCCTCTCCACACGCTTCGGTACGAATATCATCAGTCACAATCTCGCCATCCAGACTGACATTAACCAAAGAGCCGCCACCAGCAACCTTGAACTCAACGTTCAAATTCTCTGCCAGATTTGCCAATGTAGCCTCGTCATCGCTATTAATCTGGCGCTTTTTCGCTGCCAGAGCCAATACTCTATAAAGCGCACCGCTATCGAGAAAATTCCAGCCCAACCAATCGATAAGATGACTACAAATCGTGCCTTTACCCGTGCCGCTAGGGCCATCGACAGTAATTATGGGAATCTCAATCTCAGACCCAGATACATTAATCATAGGCAATATCCATTCCTGCGTTTTTGGCCAAATCGACAAACCCTGGAAAAGACGTTGCTACATTTTCACAGTCATTAATAAGAATCGCTTCTTTGGAGATCATTCCGGCAACAGCAAAGGCCATCGCAATACGGTGATCACCATGACTGTTTACAGTACCGCCCTTGAATTCACCACCTTTGAGTATCATGCCATCTTCTGTCGTTTCAACCTGAATACCTGTGGCAATAAATCCATCGAACATGGATTGCAGTCGATCACTTTCCTTAACTCGCAATTCTGCCGCGCCAGATAAACGTGTTGTTCCTTTAGCACAGGCAGCAGCAACCAATATCGCCGGGAATTCGTCAATGGCGACGGAAACCAGTTCCTCGGGAATATCTATGCCATTCAACTCGCTACTCTTTATATGTATGTCCGCAACCGGTTCGCCTGATTGTTCTCGTGTATTCTGCAATTCAATATCGGCACCCATTAATTTCATTATCTTTAACATGGCATCACGCGTGGGATTCACTCCGACATTTTCTAACACAATATCTGATCCTGATACTATGCTTGCAGCGACAATAAAAAATGCGGCTGATGAAAAATCAGCTGGAATTATTATTTCTGTGCTGACTAATTTATCTGCCTTATTAATCGAAATTTGATTTCCATTTCTTGTCAGCGCATGAGAAAAGGTAGCGAGCATACGTTCCGTATGATCACGCGTCGGCTTGTTTTCAATAATAGTCGTTGTCCCTTCAGCATAAAGTCCGGCTAACAACAAACAGGACTTTAACTGGGCACTGGCCACCGGCAATTCATAATTAATTGCTTTTAACTTATTCCCACCTGTGATCTTTATTGGCAAAGTACCATTATCAGTACAGGCAATTTCAGCATTCATTGTCCGTAATGGTTCTATTACTCGAAGCATGGGACGACTCATTAACGACTCATCGCCAATCAATTCCGAATTAAATGATTGTGCGGATAATAAACCCGTCATTAAACGCACTGATGTGCCTGAATTGCCAAAATCCAGCGCTTGGTTATGTGCTTGCAAACCATGAAGGCCGACACCTTTCACTGTAACAAGACTTCCATTATTTTCTATAACGACACCCAATTGCTGAAAAATTTTAGCCGTAGCTAATGTATCTTCGCCTTGTAGAAAACCTGTAATTGTTGTTTCACCTTCAGCAATCGCAGCTAACATTAATGCGCGATGTGATATAGATTTATCACCAGGCACAGTAATTCGGCCGGAAATGGCACCACCCGGTTTAACCTGAAAACTGGAACGATTGCCAGAAAGATTTTTTGAACTCATATTTGGCGTGTTTTACTCTGACGAATCTAGTTTGGATCTACCACTAACAAATTTATCTCTGGCTTGTTTGGCACGTTTAAAGATTTCCAACAACTGTTCACTGTCTGATTTTTTAATCGCATCCTTAATCTGATTCATATGTTCAGAAAAAACATCGAGGGTTTTTAGTAGCGCATCTCGATTAGAAAAACAGATGTCATGCCACATATCAGGATTACTAGAAGCAATTCGAGTAAAGTCTGCAAAACCACCCGCAGCGTATTTAAATATTTCATCCCGTTCCTGCATGCCGGCAAGACAATCAACCAATGCATAAGCCAGCATATGAGGTAAATGACTGGTCGCGGCAAGCACTTCATCATGATGCTCAACATCAAGATCAATTACGTCAGCACCAACCGCTTGCCACATATCCGTGATCAACTTATGTGCTTTGTCGCAAGTATCTTCTACAGGTGTAAGTATGACGCGATGATCAATAAACAATTCAGCAAACGAAGCTTCAACACCGCTCTGCTCAGTTCCAGCAATAGGATGACCCGGCACAAATCGAGGGAACTGATCGCCCAATGCAGCTCGCGCAACATTTACGACACTGGCTTTAGCACTACCCACATCGGTTAATACAGTTTTGGCATCTAATGCTTCAGCAATCTGTGGTAATAATTTTTCTGTCGTTGACAATGGTGTGCCAATGACAACAACATCAGCGCCTTTAACTGCCTCACTAATATCTAATGTGTAATCATCTATAACACCAAGTTCGACTGCTTTCTTTAATGTGTCTTCGCCTCGATTGCAGCCAGTGACACGATTAACCAGTTTTGCTTTTTTCAAGGCGCGAGCGAGCGAGCCACCAATTAAGCCGACACCGATGATAGAGAGATGATCAATTAACATAGGAACCTCTGAACAAGTCTGGACGAGTTAGATTGAGATGAAAAAGATGCCAGATCAAGGCGCGGAACGCACGTAATAGCACAGCTATTGCGAAGTTTCGCAACGCAAAAATGACATCTTTTTCGCTCAAGCTGGCCGGTCATGACTTGTTTAGAGGTTCCTATATTACTTACTCAATATTTTAGCCAGTTCATTTATAAAACGGCTATTTTCTGATTCTGTTCCTATGCTGATACGCAAGTGATTCGGCATACCGTAATTCGCAACAGGACGCACAATAATGCCTACCTTAAGTAAAGCTTGATAAATATCATCTGTGGGCTGTTCAAAATCAACACAAATAAAGTTACCTTTTGAAGGTATAAATTCCAAACCCATATCATCGAATGCCAGTATTAACTGCTTCATACCTGACTGATTGGCTGCAACACTACGTTCAATATATTGCATATCTTGCAACGCAGCTTCCGCTGCAACCAGAGCCAGACTATTATTATTAAAAGGCTGACGAACTCGATTTAACAGATTGGCAATATCCGGATGAGATAAAGCATAGCCAATACGCAAGCCTGCTAATCCATATGCCTTGGAAAAAGTTCTGGTGATGATTAAATTTTTAAAATCATTCAACCATAGACTGCCATCAGGATAATTATCTTCGCTTATTGCATATTCGAAATAAGCTTCATCAAGCAAAACAATCACGTGCTCTGGAACATGCTCTAGCATGTTTCTCAAGTCCGAGCTATTTAACCATGTCCCTGTCGGATTATTTGGATTGGCAATAAATATCAAACGTGTTTTATCGTTAATCGCATCCAACATCGCTGACAAATTATGTCCCCAGTCATTTGCAGGAACAACAACATGCTCTGCACCAACCGCTTGCGTTACTATCGGATAAACTGCAAAAGAATGTTGCGAATAAATAACCTGATGTTCACTCGTTACAAAAGCGCGAGCAACCATTTCCAGAACATCATTCGAACCATTGCCTAAAGTAATTTTATCTGAATCAACATTATGTTTATCAGCGAGTGCTTTTTTTAAACTAAATCCATTTCCGTCCGGATAGCGTGACAAATCTTTTGTCGAGGCAATCGTATCTAATACAATTTTACTTGGCCCTAAAGGGTTTTCATTCGATGCGAGCTTGATAATTTCATCCAGACCCAACTCACGCTGTAACTCTTCAATAGGTTTACCAGCATAGTAAGGCTGGAGACCAGCAACGCCTTTTGTCGCAAGACCAAGTAAATCACAGGACATAAAGCAATCTACAATACAGCTCTTGGGTATGAGCCGAGCAATTTTAACATCGCTGCGCAAGCTTCCAGTTCAGACAAAGCTTTCTTTACAAATTTATCTTCTGCGTGTCCTTCAATATCAACGAAGAAAACATAAGCCCACATTTCACGTCGAGAAGGTCTGGATTCAATACGGGTCATGCTGACACCATTGTTAGCAAAACAGCTCAGCATTTTATGTAGTGCCCCCGGTTTGTTTGGCGCAGAAAAAATTAATGATGTCTTATCATTACCACTGGCCGAACACATAGCCTTACCTATGACAAGAAATCGCGTTGTATTGTCAGGTTCGTCTTCGATATTATTGGCAAGGTTGTTCAAATCATAGAGTTCGCCTGCTGCTTCACTTGCAATTGCAGCGACATGTTCTTCTGTACCAGCCAGCCGTGCAGCTTCTGCATTACTCGAAACAGAAATACGTTCGGCCTTAATAATATGTGTATCCAACCAGGCACGACACTGTGCCAATGCTTGTTGATGTGCATAAATTCGATTTATGTCATTTAGCGTTTCATCTTTACTTAATAAATGATGATGAATACGTAACTCCACTTCACCGCATATCTTTAAACTCGAATCATTTAGCATATCCAGAGTATGGTTAACCACGCCTTCGATCGAATTTTCAATCGGTACCACACCATAATTTGAAGCGCCCGATTCTACTTCCCGGAAAACCTGATCAATACTGCCGAAAGCAGACGTATTAACTGAGTGGCCGAAATGCTTAAGTGCAGCAGATTGTGTGAATGTTCCTTCAGGGCCAAGATAAGCAATATCCAATACCTGCTCTAATGCCAAACAGGCCGACATAATTTCGCGAAACAGACGCGCCATTTCTTCTTCAGATAATGGTCCCTTATTCTGTTCAATCACTTTTCTCAATACCTGAGCCTCACGCTCAGGACGATAGAAATTGGCAGGTTCAGGAGAGGCATTTTTAACTTCGGCCACTTGCTGAGCAATACGTGCGCGCTGACTGATAAGATCAAGCAACTGCTTGTCTAATGCATCAATATCTATACGCAATTGATCCAGATTTTTTTGATTACTCATACTTATGGCTCATTGTTCTTTCTTCTTAAATACTTTTATTAGCACTGTGTCCGTTCAAATTCCCGCATAAAATCGACTCGCTGTATTACACCTGATTCAGGCATTGCATTATATAGACTCGCACGCATACCACCAGCCAAACTATACCCTTGATACTTGAAAATGCATGTTTTAGACGACGCCAAGGATGGCGGAGGTAGAGCGACGCAGGAAGCCAAAGCCAAGTGCGTCTGTTTTTATTCAGAACACAGCTTGCTTGTTCCAGACGCAAGCTAAGTACCCTTTATAGTGCATGCAGACCGCTAAATTCAGCCTGTTTCAGGAAATTTTTGTTCAAACTCTCACTGCTTCAATGAAAACACCACATTCATTTTCGACCGACAAGAGGCATCAATATTGTTTTGATAGAAACTGGAGGCGTCAATAAAATCATAAAGCCTTGAAGCATGATCTGCTCAGGTAACATTGCTGGATCTGGACCAAAATTTAAAATAGTACGACTCATTGAAAGTGAGCCTTAAAGCTAGAAAAAAAACAGGAAAGAAATAAACAAATCAGGATTCTGGTTCTTGAGTGTCGCCACTATTATCGCCCTTGTCATCACTGCCAGCATTATCACCACCACTAGCAGTATCAGCATTACCATCGCCTGCCTCAGCTATTTCAACAATGCGTTCAAGACCAGCCAAATGCTCTGCCTCATTAAGGTTAACCAATCTAACCCCTTGAGTATTACGACCAAACACGGAGATTTCGCTAACAGGCGTTCTGATTAATGTACCTTGATCACTAATCAACATAATTTCATCTTCATTCTCAACTGCAACTGCACCAACAACTGCACCATTTCGTTCTGATACCTGAATTGAAATAACGCCAACACCACCGCGAGATTTTTGTGGGTAATCTTCAACGGCGGTACGTTTACCATAACCATTTTCGGTCGCCGTTAATATTGTCGTTTCATTATGTTCAACAATGATCAAGGAAATTACTTTTTGAGCTTCGCTCAAACGAATTCCGCGAACGCCTTTTGCAGTTCGACCCATTACACGAACATGTGATTCAGGAAAACGAACGACCTTACCTGCATTACTGAACAACATAATGTCATGTTCACCGTCAGTAATTTCAACACCAATTAACTTGTTACCTTCAACCAATTCAATCGCACGCTTACCGCTAGCTCTTGGACGAGAGAATTCAGTTAACGAGGTTTTCTTTACCGTTCCATTTTCAGTCGCCATAAAAACAAACTTATCTTCATCATATTCTCTGATCGGCAAGATGGCATTGATCTGTTCACCATCTTCCAACGGTAATAAATTAATGATGGGTTTACCGCGCGCTGTGCGACTGGCCTGTGGTAATTCATACACTTTTAGCCAATACAATTTACCGCGACTTGAAAAACACAATATCGTGTCATGTGTACTGGCTATAAATAATTTATCAATGAAATCTTCGTCTTTAACCGAGGTGGCAGATTTACCGCGACCACCACGTCGTTGTGAACGATAAGTATCTATCGGTTGTGATTTGGCATAACCGGCATGAGATAAGGTGACGACCACATCTTCTTCTGTGATTAAATCCTGCATACTCAAATCTTGCTGTGTATGAACGATTTCAGTTTTTCGTTCATCACCATAACGTTCCAGAATGACTTCTAATTCTTCACGTATGACCAACATTAATCGTTCAGGCCGTGAAAGGATATCGAGCAAATCGGCAATCGCTTCTAATAAATCACTATATTCTTTCAGTATTTTGTCTTTTTCCAGACCAGTTAATTTTTGCAAGCGTAATTCAAGGATGGCCTGAGCTTGCTCAGGAGATAAATGATAACCATCATCGAGCAATCCATATTCACTCGGCAAATTGTCTGGTCGTGAGGCATCAGCACCAGCACCTTTTAACATTTCGACAACAGCATCCGAGGCCCAGGTCTCTGCTAATAAAGCGACTTTTGCATCAGCAGGACTTGCTGATGCTTTAATTAAGGCAATCACCGGATCAATATTTGCCAATGCAACCGCCTGACCTTCCAATATATGTGCACGAGCGCGCGCTTTGCGTAATTCAAAAATAGTTCGACGTGTAACGACTTCACGACGATGGCTAATAAAGGCTTCAATTAAATCCTTCAAATTCATCAATCGGGGCCGATTGTCGGTTAACGCCACAATATTGATGCCGAAAACCGATTGCATTGAAGTAAATTTATATAGGTTATTCAACATAACTTCTGCTACTTCACCACGACGTAATTCAATGACAACACGCATGCCATCTTTATCTGATTCATCACGTAATTCTCTTACGCCACCAATCTTTTTGTCTTTAACCAGCTCTGCAATTTTCTCGACTAAACGTGCTTTATTAACCTGATACGGCAATTCAGTAATAATAATCTTGCTACCTGAATCATGTTCTTCAATATGAGCGCGAGCGCGAACATAGATTTTGCCACGTCCCGTTTCATAAGCTTCTTTAATACCGGATGAACCATTGATAATGCCGGCAGTAGGAAAATCAGGCCCGGGAATATGTTGCATCAAATCCTGAATTGTAGAATCAGGATTATCAATTAAAGCTAAACAAGCAGACACGACTTCCGTCATATTATGCGGCGGTATATTGGTTGCCATACCAACAGCAATACCACTGGAACCATTAACCAATAAGTTCGGGATCCGAGTCGGCATAACCACAGGTTCATGCTCAGAACCATCGTAGTTTGGAGCGAAATCAACGGTTTCTTTGTCGAGATCTTCTAAAATTTCATGCGCAATTCGCGACATACGCACTTCGGTGTATCGCATCGCTGCCGGGGAATCACCATCAACTGAACCGAAGTTACCCTGCCCATCTATAAGCATATAACGCAATGAAAAGGGCTGAGCCATACGTACCATCGTATCGTAGACCGCAGTATCACCATGCGGGTGATATTTACCGATAACATCACCGACTACACGGGCTGATTTTTTATAGGCTTTATTGTAATCATTGCCCATTTCTTTCATCGCAAATAAAACACGACGATGCACAGGTTTTAGACCATCACGCACATCAGGCAAGGCCCTACCGACGATAACGCTCATGGCATAATCCATATAGGATTGCCGCATTTCGTCTTCTATATTGACGTGCGAAAGCGAGCGAGCGAAATCAGGTTCGGAATCAGAATCGGACATAAATTAATGATGGAAAAGGAAGCAAAAAAAATCTTATA
>CAYTIZ010000095.1:0-8848 GCA_964437885.1 uncultured Enterobacteriaceae bacterium | reverse complement strand
AACGGATCTGCTTTTAACGGATCTGCTTTTAACGGATCTGCTTTTAACGGATCTGTAGCTTCCTCTTCGTTATCGATACTCGCGTTAGCTACAGTTTCTGTTTCGCTAGCTGTGTCTGCATTTTGCACTTCCGTTGTTTCTTCAACAGAGTCAGTTATCTCTGCATCCGCTGTATCCATAGTTGCTGATGAAGTAACTGCGGTTTTGTTTGATTCGATGCGCTGTATACGATTATCTATATCGGTATATAAATCACGTTGTTTTTGCTTAAGCTGTTCAATGGTATGCGTTTGTACTTCAACTTCACCGCGTAATGAGCTTATTTCAATTTTCAGCGACTCTAGTAACTCAAGCATATCGAGCAATGCTTTATTATTAAGAACCTTTTCTACCTTGTCTAAACGGCCACCTATATCCTGTGTGATAGGTTCAAACACGGGAGCTTTATTTTCAGTTGTTTCTGTGTCTCCGGCCAGAACAGCATTAAAAACGAAAAAGCTAATTAAACAAATAAAAAAACGCATACAGACAATCACCAAATATTTTTAATATAAAATTTCAACACGTCGATTTTGCTGCCATGAAGATTCATCATGCCCATCAACCGCAGGTCGTTCTTCACCATAACTGACCAATCTAATTTGGCTTGAAGAAGCGCCAAGCAATAGCATTTGTTGCTTTACTTTTTGCGCACGACTTTCGCCAAGAGCCAGATTGTACTCACGCGAACCACGTTCATCGGCATGTCCTTCAAGTGTAATCGATGTCGCCGGATTCTGGCTGAGATAAGCTGAATGAGCTTCAATGGCGGAACGATATTCTGAACTTATTTTGTTACTATTGTATTCGAAATAAATGACACGAATAGACAACGCACTTTGCGGATCATCAAGATGGCTAAAGCCGGAGGTGGAACTGTCATCAGTGCCATAGGCCTGAGCATTACTGTCTTCCGTTGCGTTGGCATCAGGTAAATTGCTGCTGAGATCCTCAACGGCAACAGGTTCTTCTTCCTTAACTTGATCAGAACTACAGCCAAAAAGCAGGCCAACTAAACTCAAAACCAGCAATAAACGGATAGACATATATTTTTCTCCTTATCAGCATCTAAAACAGCTGTTAATTAAACAGCATAACATTCAAAAGCCAGCTTTATAAAGCGGCTTATTTAAAAAAAGGGCCCCATGCTGGCTCACGAACATCACCTTGTTGCAAACCAAGACGTTGATGAATACGTCCATCAGTAGAAACAGCGGCTAGTTGGCCGCCACGTACACCGGTAGTGGCATAAATGATCATTCCACCATTAGGAGCAAAGCTGGGGGATTCATCCAGCCGTGCATCAGTTAAAACATCGATAAAACCATTTGTAAGATTGAGTATGCCGATACGGTATGAACCAGCAACAGCATGAACCAGGACGATAGATTTTCCGTCTGGAGAATACTCGGGACGTGCATTGTATTTTCCTTCAAAACTGATTCGTTTTGGTTTTCCGCCAGCGATATTAATTTCATAAATTTGAGGGCCGCCACTACGGTCGGAAGTAAAAGCCAATTTTTGTCCGTTGGGTGACCAGCTTGGTTCTGTATCAATGCCGCCGTGTCGGGTGAGGCGTTGCAATGATTTATCATTAAGATTCATCACGTAAATTTCGGTGTTGCCGTCTTTAGATAAGGTCATAGCTAATCGGGAACCATCGGGAGACCAATCTGGCGAACTATTGATCCCTTCAAAAGCAGAAACCCGTTGTCGTTGGCCGCTTAATATATCCTGGATATAAATAGCAGAATTTTTGCCTTCAAAAGAAACATAAGCGATCTTTTTGCCATCGGGAGACCAGGATGGAGAAAGTAAGGGTTCAGGAGATTCCAGCAGGATCTGTGCGTTATAGCCATCAGCATCCGCAATTTGCAGGGAATGAATCTTTTTATCCTTGTTTTTCTTTACTGTTATATAGGCGACACGTGTATCAAATGCACCAGGCATTCCGGTTAATTTTTCGAAAAGAATATCGCTAATTTGGTGTGCAACGCGACGCAATAAGTCTGGTTTGGCTGGAATACGAAAGCCAGCTATTTGTTTTCCACGATAAATATCAACAAGTCGAAAACTGACATCATAATCTCCTGAGTCAGTCAGGCTTAGTTTGCCAATCAGGATATTTTCCATTCCCAATTTGCGCCAATCAGCAAAATTAATAGCGTCATAATCATTGGGGCGTTGAGGTAAATCCTTTTCATCCATGACATCAAAGCGACCGCTGCGTTGTAGATCATTGGCAATGATTGTTGTCAGATCGATCGGAGCAACATTACCAGCCTGTGACCAGCCAAACGGTATGATGGCAATGGGCAATGCTTGTTCAATGCCCTGTGTTATTTTTATATCGAGCACAGCGTGTGCTTGTAACGATATGAGCAACAAACTGGCAATAAAAATTTTAAATAAGACTTTCATAATCGATGTTATATCTCAAAATTCTATTCATATGGCTCAAATGTGAGTCTTATATTACGCATCTGTTCAAATACTCTTGTTTCATCCGGAACAGGTAGTGGTGATGCTGAATATACGGCGGTTTCAGCACGCTTATCAAATAATTCATTGCCGCTGGATTTTACTATCGATGCTTCTACCACTTTACCACCTTCAATCATCCTAATCAGGATTACGCAAGACAAATTTTCTTCCAAGCCAAGCCGATTAAATTTGTTCTCAATTGCTCTGGTTATCCTGATTTGAAATTTCTGTATTATAGATAAATCACGTTGTTGCTGTTCAGCTTTTAGCTCAGCTTCCAATTCATCTTGTAATGCTTGTTCCTGCTCTTTTTTTTTCTTTTCCTCTTCAGCCTTCTTCTTCTCTTCTTTTAATTTTTTCTGTTCTGCTTCTTTCTTTTTACGCTCTTCTTCCTGTTTCTTCTTTTCAGCCTCAAGTTTCTTTTTTTCTTCGGCGGTTTTTTTCTCTTTCTCTAGTTCGAGTTTTTGTTTCTTCTCAAGTTCCTTTTTTTCTTTTTCTAATTTCTTTAGTCGCAGCTTCTCTTCCTTTAATTTTTTTTGTTCCAGTGCTTTTTTCTTTTTTATTTCCTTTAGTTTCTTTTCTTCCTTCTGCAGCTTCTTTTTTATTTCCTTTTTTTTTCTCTCCAGTTCTTTTCGGCGTTTTATTTCTTCCGTCTTTTTTGACGCTTCTTTGTCTTTTAAACGCTTAAGTTCCAGCTCAACCTGTTTTTTATCAACTGAGACCGCTTGAACAATATTAACCATTGGTTTCGGTGGTGGCGTTGGTTTTGGTGAAAATTCAAAACTGAATATAAGCACCATAGCCAATACAAAGTGGAGAACAATTGATAATAGAAGTGACCGGGAAGTCAGAAACCAGTTAGCTTGCATAGATTATTGTTCAGGTGGATCGGTCATCATGCCGACAGATGGAACGCCGGCTCGTTGCAACAGAGACATGACTTGCACTACTTGTCCGTAGGGAACCATTGCATCACCCTCAATAAGCACCGGTATATCAGGCTGGTACTTTAATAATGCACTAATACGATTTACCAAAACCTCTGCCGTAACTGGTTTATCCTGATCATCGCCATAATTAATAAAAAAACTCCCATTTTTATCAACGCTAACAATTACCGGTTCTTTTTCATTCGGTGGTAACGGTTTAGATGGTGCTTGTGGCAAATCTACTTTAATACCCTGACTTAAAAGAGGTGCCGTTATCATAAATATAATAAGTAATACCAACATAACATCAATGTATGGAACAACATTGATTTCAGACATCGGCTTTTTTTTAATTCGTTGTCTCATATTTATAGGTGAAACGTGATAAGTGAAGCGTGAAGCGCAGAGCGGCACATTTTATTTATTGAGAACATTATATACGTTTCACTTTTAACACTTAACCTTTCATGTCTCTAGGAATGTGCGTGTCTATGTAATATTGAGGAAAATTCTTCCATAAAATTGTCATAACGATTAATCAGTCGTTCTACGTCATAGGAATAACGGTTATAAGCAATAACTGCAGGAATAGCAGCAAACAAGCCCATGGCAGTTGCGATCAATGCTTCACTAATACCAGGAGCAACCATAGCTATGGTTGCTTGTTGCACGGTTCCAAGAGCCCGAAAGCTGTTCATGATGCCCCAGACTGTACCTAATAAACCTACATAGGGGCTAGTTGAACCAACAGTTGCCAGAAAAGAAAGATTTGTCTCAAGATCATCTATTTCTTTATTCATGGCGATGCGCATAGAACGTTGTGAACCATCAAGCACTGCTTTTGCCTCAATGTTTGCTTGTTTATTTAAACGCACAAATTCTTTAAAGCCAGCTTCAAATATTTTTTCCATGCCGTTTGGGTTATAACTGCTAGCAGTAATTTGCGTATATAAAGGACTGAGATCTTCAACTGACCAGAATCGTTCTTCAAATAAGTCAGCATCTTTTCTTGCGCGTTTCAAGATGACATATTTATTGATGATCATTGTCCAGGAAACAACAGATGCGACTACCAGTATCAGCATAACAAATTGAACTAATAAACTGGCGTTAAGGATGAGATCGATAATTGAATGATCAGTTGTCATTAGACAGCTCCAATAGTAATTCTTCAGGCATCGGCGATGCTTTTAATGTTGTGGCATTCAGGCAGGCAACTTTGATTTCTGCTTGAGTGAGCAATTCATTTTTTTCATTTTTTATAGATTGCTGAAAAATGATGCTTGCGCCGCGATTGCTTAATAATCGTGATGTTATGGTTAGCAAATCGTCCAGACGTCCGGGGTTTTTGTAATCAATGGTTAGGTTTCTGACAGCAAACAATAAGTCGTGTTTATTAATAAGCTGTTCATGTTCAAATCCAATACTTCGCAACCATTCTGTTCGTGCGCGTTCCATAAAACGTAAGTAGTTTGCATAAAAGACAACGCCTCCGGCATCAGTGTCTTCATAATAGACGCGTACCTGCCATATAAATTCTTTGGCCATTAAAATTAATCCTTGTTGTTACTCTTCAACGTCGTTAAATAAATCGTCGTCTTTAATAAGGTCTTTAGGCACTTTCATGCCAAAGTGTAACCAGGCTGTTTTTGTAGCAATTCGTCCTCTTGAGGTGCGCATTAAAAAACCTTGTTGTATTAAATAAGGTTCGAGCACATCTTCAATGGTGTCACGTTCTTCACTAATTGCTGCAGCAAGACTGTCTACGCCAACGGGCCCGCCATCAAATTTTTGTAATATTGCCAGTAATAATTTGCGATCCATCATATCAAAACCATGTGCATCAACATTCAACATATCCAATGCTCGTGATGAGATATTGCCAGTGATGACACCATCCGCTTTAACTTGAGCATAATCGCGAACGCGACGTAATAAACGATTGGCAATTCGCGGTGTGCCGCGAGAACGGGCTGCAATTTCAGTGGTGCCCTTATTTTCAACTTCTACCTCAAGAATCTTTGCTGAACGAGCAATGATCTGACCAAGTTCTTTCGGGGAATAAAACTCAAGCCGTTGTACAATGCCAAAGCGATCACGCAAAGGCGAGGTAAGAAGACCTGCACGCGTTGTTGCGCCGACTAAGGTAAAAGGCGGCACATCAAGTTTGATCGCGCGCGCCGCTGGGCCTTCGCCGATTATGATATCGATTTGATAGTCTTCCATCGCTGGATATAACACTTCCTCAACAACTGCGCCAAGACGATGTATTTCATCAATAAAAAGAACATCGTGTGGTTCGAGATTGGTTAATAAGGCGGCAAGATCGCCGGGCCGCTCCAGAACGGGGCCTGAGGTTTGGCGCATATTAACGCCCATTTCATTGGCAATGATATGCGCCAGCGTTGTTTTGCCTAAACCGGGAGGGCCAAATATTAAAACATGGTCTAACGGCTCTGCGCGTTGTCGTGCTGCGTCGATAAAGATCCCCATTTGTTCATGCACCGATGCCTGTCCAAGATAATCCTGCAGACGTTTTGGGCGTAGTACATTGTCAGCGGCATCATCATCAGCTGAGTTTTGGGGTGAAATGACTTCGTTTGGTTCGACCATGTCGGGTGCCTATTTTCCCTGTAAATGTATGAATAAGCTAGTAGGGTTATTTAATAATTTAAATATGACATTTTTATGGTCAAAAGATGGAAAACCAGAGACTATTTCTTTACTGAATTCTTCAAAGCTTCACAAATCAGTTCTTCACTACTCATATCGTCATTAGCCACGGCGAGTACAAAACGACCAACGCGGAGGCCTGTCCGAGCTGAAGCGCCTTGCTATGTGTCTGTTTCTTCACCTGACGATTGACTCGGATATGATATTTCAAGAACAAGACAACCGACATTCGTTTTAAAAGGCCCATGTAATTCTCCAGCGGGCCTACTTGCGTAGTCTCCTGCCTCAAGCCATTTATCAAATGCTTCATCATAGAGTCTACCTTCCATTATTAGTATTTCTTCGGGATAATTATGACTCTTTGGGCCAAATGGAGTTGTATCAGCGCCTGGCTTGAACCGTGTTAGTCTTGTGTAATCACCAGATACCTCGTCAATAGCCAAGGTCAATTCCTCTGCGAACTCTTCCATTCCTTCTATAGGCTTCCATTGGTTTTTATTCTCAGAAAGCAGCGGGTTCCAGTATGTGACTGTACTCTTTGACATTTAGTGATCCCTTATCTTTTCTGACACATAACAGTATGTTAATGGGGAACCTTTCCCCATTAACAATATTATCGGGTTTCTCGTGTAATTATTTGGGGTTATTTTGAAAAATAGATTAACTCCTTGTTTTTCAATAAGTTTATCCGTAATGTGAATGATCCTATTTCTATTAAACGGGAAGTGCGCTCTTTAATTATTTTTTAACAGAGTTTTTTAATGCTTCACGAATCAGTTCTTCACTGCTCATATCGTCATTAGCCACGGCGAGTACAAAACGGCTCGCTTCTTGTGGTTTATAACCAAGCCCAATTAAAGCACTGACAGCTTCATTAACTGGATCGGTATTAACAGTATTAGTTTTGTTGCTTTGTGTAGAGGTAGACGTCTCGCCAAAGCCTTCGAGACGGTCACGCATTTCGACAATTAATCGTTCGGCTGTTTTCTTGCCGACCCCCGGTAGTTTGACCAAGCGATCAACATTATTATTTTTGACGCATTGGGCAAATTCGTCTGCTTCGATTCCCGACAAAATCGTTAATCCCATTTTTGCGCCTACACCATTTACCTTAATTAAGGTGCGAAACATATGTCGTTCATTTTCTGTTGCGAAACCAAAGAGTAAATGTGCATCATCACGTACAACCATGTGTGTGAATATCTCAACTTCATTCTTTACTTCAGGCAAGGCATAAAATGTTGTCATTGGTGCTTCAACTTCGTAGCCAACACCTTGTACATCCAATAACAATAGCGGCGGTTGTTTTTTAATGATGATGCCGCGCAGAAAACCTATCATTTTTGAGTCCTCATTGTAGTCTTCCGTAACGTATGCCGGATACGCCTTGCATACGTAACAGACCTTCGCGTGAATTTGCATGGCAAAGGGCAATAGCTAATGCATCAGCGGCATCAGCAGCGGGCTGTTTCTCTAAACAAAGCAGAATTTTGATCATATGTTGTACTTGTTCTTTAGCCGCATGACCTTTGCCAACGGTGGCTTGTTTTACCTGGTTGGCTGTATATTCATAGACTGGCAGATCTTGTATTGCACAAGCAGCAATAGCAACGCCTCGCGCCTGACCTAATTTTATTGCCGAATCGGCATTACGGTTCATAAATATTTTTTCTATTGAAACTTCTTCAGGTTGATACTCCTGAATGATGGCAGTGATGCCTTCATGGATAATTTTTAACTTATCAGCCAGTGTTTCGCCTTTTATTTTTATAACACCGTTGTCGATATGTTTGGAGTGATTGCCTTTGGAGTCAACGATGCCAAAGCCGGTGTTAATCGAGCCGGGATCAATTCCAAGTATCCTTATCACGACTATTGCGCTCGACTACTCTTCGTTAAATTTATTCTCAAAACGCTCATGTATTAAATATACATTCCGCTTTTTCGAATAAATTTACCTACATGGATGTAGGTAAGGGGCGTGAGCAGGAGCGGAAGCTTTGCCTCGATTAGTCTTCGCTCATAACGTCGTGATAGTAGTATCGTCATGGTATTAATTTAATTCAGCCAGAACTTCATCAGGTATGTCTGCATTTGAATAAACTTTTTGTACATCATCCAGGTCTTCCAGCATATCCAGCAGTTTCAACATGCTTTCTGCGCCTTTTTTATCAAGTTCAGTTGAAGTGGAAGCACGCATTGTGATTTCGGCATGTTCAGGTTTAAAACCCGCATTTACAAGCGCATCTTTTACATCGACAAAGTTATCGGGCTCGGTAATAACATCAATCGATCCGTCATTATTATTAACAATATCTTCTGCGCCACCTTCCAGTGCTGCCTCCATGATGGCGTCTTCATCAAGCCCCGTCGGGAATGAGATTAGACCTACTTTGGTGAAGAGATAGGAGACAGAACCATCGGTACCCAGGTTTCCGTTGAACTTGGAGAAAGCGTGACGTACTTCAGCGACAGTACGGTTTTTATTATCGGTCATGGTGTCGACCAGAACAGCGACACCACCTGGTCCATAACCTTCGTAACGAAGCTCATCAACATTATCACTCTCATCACCACCGGAACCGCGTTTAACCGCACGTTCGATAGTATCTTTGGTCATGTTTTTGGATAAGCCGCTATCGATTGCTGCTCGTAATCTTGGATTGGCATCGGGGTCACCACCACCTAATCTTGCAGCAACCGTGATTTCTCGAATAAGTTTG
>CAYTIZ010000094.1:6443-9052 GCA_964437885.1 uncultured Enterobacteriaceae bacterium | reverse complement strand
TCGAGTACGTTTATTATCTTATTTGAGGAGTAGTGATAACTGAAAGTATTATTTGCTTTAACTTAAGGAACCTCTGATTAAGTCTGGGTCGAACAGATTGCTGGTTAAAATATTCTGGTTCAAGGCGTGAAACGCACGTAATAGCAGGGCTATTGCGAAGTTTTACAAAGCTCACGCTCCTCACCTACATCCATGTAGGCGACGCAGAAACAGGATATTTTAATCGCAAGACATCGATTCATGACTTAATCAGAGGCTCCTTAGCTTAATTAGACCTTTATTTTACGGTTTTTATGTCTAGACTCTTTTATTAAGGATTGAAATATGTGGAGTGATGTTATGTCATGGAAACGAGTGTCATTTACACTTAGTCAGATTGAAGAAGATGGTGCCTTGAATGCACTGGAAGATCAGTTTGAAGATCTATTTATGAGGGCTGAAGGTCCATCAGATATGGCTGTTTTCTCTGATAATAGTTATACAGACGATACGATCTCGATTTATTTTACGCCCGGTTGCAAACGTGATTGTGAAGAATTAATCATATTTTATGGTGGCGAAGAATGTGAAGCTCCAGATATAGAAAAAGTCTTTTTATTCGCTGGGAATGATGATGCTTTGGATTTGTTGTCATAGTTTTATAATCTGACATTTATTAAATTAAAATATCCTCTTGATTCGCTTCGAGTTACCCCCATGTAAAGGATATATGGCTGGGTGGCAGAATCCCCCTTATGCAACGGTGCGCAAAGCCGTCTATGTTGGTTCGAATCCAACCCCAGCCTCCAATTTATTTTGACTTTCCTCTGCTTTATATAGCGGGCGTAAATTGATATTTAAATTCATCAATCATACGCTCGTCGTTATTTAAGTAATATTTATTACCGAAATATGACATTGCTTGATGTGTCGCAATAAAGTGTTTAAGTAATAGCGGAGGCGACTTCTGATATTTTATTCTTATATTAACTGCAAGAATTGAAAATTGTATTTTCACTTTAATTGTATGTGAATTTTTTCCTCTCCAAATTCAATGATATCTCCCGAGATGATCTTTTTGCGTTTTTTTGTTTCTACTGTTCCGTTAACTAAAACCCGACCTTCGGAAATGAAAAACTTTGCTTCACCGCCACTGGAGGCCAAACCTTCAAATTTTAGGAGTTTGTATAGTTCAACAGGTTCTTTTGATATTTCGACTTGTTTCATGGCTTTTTGTTAAGAGTTTATTTCTGTTCCAGTCTCGGCCTCTGTTCCAGACTCGACTCTCGATTGTTGCTCCAGGCACAATTCTACCTCCTCGACTTTGTCTTCTGAGTCGTTCTACCTCCTGCGTCCATGCAGTCGTATATCCATATAGTCGTACCACCTACATTTCTGTAAGCGAGCCCCAACCATCATTAAGTCCATTGTATTGTGTTGCGTGTAGTTCCAGTAAATCTTCGTAACCGGAAATTTCCTCGTGAGTTGGCTCCATATAAACGTAAATAACTAATTCAAATGGGTATTCCTCATTTTCTTCGTTGTCGCACAGGAGAATTTTTTGTCGGTTGATCAACAGGGCTTCTCCAAATTGAAGAGCGTCATCTTCTGTAGGAAAAATAACGGTGAATTCTATTTCTCTTTCTTTAGATAAATCGTCACCGTTTTCCTGCATCCTCCATAACGCATCGCCATTGACATCGTCGGGAAAATTTTTAGAATCTCTATCCATTTCATGCCTTTTTTCATAGATTTATAGTAATTATAGATGCTGTATTTGGTTTTGTGCTACCAATATTTTAGATAGTTAGTGATGTGGCTTGCATTGTTATGCACAAGGGCAATGACTACCAGAATCAGTGCTCCCATTAAAGTAGGGAATAATAAAAAATTTCAGCCCGGTTGTGTTAAAAATACAATGACAGGATTCGACCCTGCAGGCGGGTGTACTGTACGAGTAAGCATCATGATTGCGATAGCTGTTCCTGTGGCAAGTGCGACAGCCCACCAATGGGTGCCAAATGCAGACAGGAAGACAAGGCCGATTAGAGAGCTTATGAAATGACCTGCAATGATATTTCTTGGTTGAGAAAAGGGGCCCTCATGATATCCAAACACAAGTACACATAATGCGCCGAAGGAGCCAAGTACCAGAGTGGCTGAAAGTGAGTCTGCAAGCGCAGCAACGATAGCAATAGCGATAACGCCACCTAACCATGCCAAAGTAATTGCTTTGTTATTGGTCTTGGTGGTAACTCTGCACCATCTCCTTTAAATTTTTTTAGAAATGTAATCATGTGTTTTTCCTTAATAAGTTTATAATTTGCTATTCAGACACAATAAATTCAATGCGTATCCCTCCGGGGATATTGCACATCATGTGTTTTGTTAGGCTATTCTCTCGTTGTTCCGGCGAGAACTCAATTTTTACATCATTAACTTTCAGTAAGTTTTGATGAAGTTCTTCCAGGACGGAAGCCTTTTCAATTCGTAATGCCAGATGATGTAAGCCAATATTATTTTTTCGGTCAAATACGTTTGTATTTTCAGAATCAACGGATTGCCATAGCGTCAGCACTATCGTTCCATCAGAGACAAAGATAGCTGGATAGTCTGGTTTCTCTCCCACT
>CAYTIZ010000094.1:0-6428 GCA_964437885.1 uncultured Enterobacteriaceae bacterium | reverse complement strand
TGCTTAAAGCCAAGTGTTGATATAAAAAAATCACTGCTTTGTTTTATATCGGGAACGGTTAATCCTATATGGTGTACGCCATGAGTAATTGTTGTTGCCTTATCTTGATTCATCTTGTTTCGCCCATTAGTTCAAATTCTTCCTTGGTGTAACGAGGAGTGATGTGTTGTGGGCAATTTCTGTCCCAGGCATCAATATGTATCAGAAAGGCATGTTCAACATTACCTTTGTAATCAGAAACAGAAAGCTGCTTGATTAATTCCTGATCTGTTTCATTAACTTCAGCCGTGCCCCATATTTTAATCCGAGCCTTGTTTGGATAGTCCATTAGAAATAGAGAGACCTTGTTATTGTCACTAAGGTTGCCATAGGAAATGTATTGTCGATTTCCTCTGAAATCAGCAAAGCCCAATGTGCGATCATCAACTACTTTCAGAAAACCTTTGGAGCCGCCACGATGTTGAATATACGGTTGCCCTTCAGCATTGACGCTTGCCATATAAAAAGAATCACGTTCAGCAATAAAATTTTTGAGAAATGGTGTAACGAAATTTTCCCAACTATGATATTGCTCCATATTTGCGTAACTATTTCGAGAGCCCTTTTCTTTTTGTATTTGTTTTACGGTGTCAGTAAAGGCGATATCACTAATATATTCTCTCATCATCATTCTCCAACTATCAGGGGCATCATACTGATGACCCCTGATATTATTTTTTAGTTTTAATGAAATGTTATCGACTAGCTACTTCATCCTTGGTTAGGAAACGGCGTATGTGTTCTGCAATCACGTCACCATCTTCTTCCAGTGCAAAATGTCCGGTATCTAGCAAGTGAAAATCAACAACTTTTAAATCACGCTTATAAGGGTGCGCACCTGCTGCTGGAAAGATTTCATCATTCTTTCCCCAAACAATTAATGTTGGTGGTTGGTGCTCACGTAAGTAAGCTTGCCATTCTGGATACAAAGGCGGATTAGAACCATAACTATAAAATAGTTGTAATTGAATTTCCTGATTACCTTCGCGATCCAGTAAAGGCTGAACATGATCCCATGTATCGGGGCTGATGGCTTCTACATTACGAACACCATTGGTGTATTGCCACTTGGTTGCTCCTTCACTTAACAAAAAACGTAAAGCTTCATCATTTGTCATACTATCTGTTTTATATGCTGCTTTAATATTTTTCCACCAATCATTATCAAGACCTTGGTTGACTGCATTTCGATCTTTCCAGTAGGCTTGAATCGGTTCCCAGAAGTTATTATCTATTCCTTCAACATAGGCATTACCATTTTGTATGATTAAACTTTCAACTCGTTCTGGATGTTTGGTCGCAATACGGAAACCAATCGGTGCACCGTAGTCCATCAAATACAAGCTGTATGATTTGAGACCAACTTTATCAATGAATTGATCAACAATATTAGCGATGTTATCGAAACTGTATTCGAATTCATCAACGCTTGGCATCGAACTTTGTCCGTAACCCGGGTAATCCGGTGCGACCAGATGGTATTGATCGGCCAGTTGTGGAATCAGATCACGAAACATATGTGATGAAGTAGGAAAACCGTGTAATAACACAATTGTTGGACTATCAGGCTTTCCTGCTTCACGATAAAATATATCCAGCCCCTCTATTTCAACTGTCTTGTAACTTATATCGATACTATTCTCTTTTGTTTGAGCTGCCTGCGTAGGTGCCTGGATCAGAACGAGTCCTAGCAGTAACGTGGATAAAACTGTTTTTACTCTGCTGTTTGTTGAGTTTTTCATTGTATTTCTCCTTAGTATTTTTGCTTGGCAATCAGTATTGATAGGAGAAATATAGGCTTTCATTATATTAATAAAAAGCATATATTATTGATAAACATCATTCATTTTATGAATAGCACTAAATGACTCTGGATCAGCTGAAAGTTCTTTGTAGTATTATCGAAACCGGCAGTTTTAGTGCAGCTGCGGATAAACTGAATCGTGTGCAATCGGCTGTCAGTATTGCTATTAAGAAGTTGGAGGAGTCCTTGTCCGTTGAGATATTTGATCGCGAAGGTTATCGATCGGAATTAACTGAAGCGGGTAGAGAAATTCATCGTCAGGCACTGAATATTCTCAAACAAACTGATTTTCTAAACTACACTGCAGATCAATTAGCCATGGGAGAAGAGGCAGAAATAGCCATTGCCATTGATGGAATTTGCCCTTTGGAATGTATCACACCGATTTTAAAAGTATTCAATAAAGAGCATCCACATGTACGTATTCAATTATATATTGAATACTTGGGGGGAATGGAAAGACTTAATCAAAAATCGATAGATTTAGCTTTTACCCAGATATTTGAATGGTCGACATGGGCAGAAGCAATACATTGTATGGATTTACCGCTCATGCCTGTAGCTTCGCCTGAACATGAATTATTTAAAGACGTAGAAAATGCAAAGCAGAACATGGAGCAACATACTCAAATTGTTGTAAGTAGTAGTCAGCATTCGCAATTATCCGTTAATGTCTCGCAGGAAGCTTTAACATGGCAAGTGGGTGATTTTGCATCGAAACAACAGTTGCTAAAGGAAGGTTTTGGTTGGGGTTATATGCCGCAACATTTGATTCAGCAAGATTTAGATAATGGTGATCTAGTTGTACTAAATCTTAGACAAAATAAATCTAAAAAAACAAAAGCAACTGGCAAGTACAAATATGATGTTGATATTCATAAAATCTATCTTGTAAGAAGGAATGATCTGCCGATAGGATCCATGGCAAAAAAATTCTGGAGCTTGTTTGAGGAATCTATGAACTAGTGTTAAACAGTATTTTGAAATTAAGTGTAATCTGTAAAAAAGGGGTGGTTTATGAATAAATTACTTGTATCGTTATATGGCATAGTGAGTTATATCGTTTTCTTTCTATCTTTTCTATATGCCATCGGCTTCGTTGGTAATTTATTGGTGCCAAAATCAATCGATTCCGGTGAGGTCAGCGCAATAGTCCCATCTTTGATCATTAATATTGTTCTTCTTAGCTTGTTTGCAGTTCCGCATAGCTTTATGGCACGGCCTGCATTTAAACAATGGGTTACCAAATTTATTCCTGAAGCCATCGAACGAAGCACCTATGTTCTGGTTTCTAGTTTGTTGTTGTTTTTGCTTTACGGCTTATGGCAGCCAATGCCAGATATAATCTGGAATGTAGAATCAGCTATAGGCAGCATGATTTTAACTGGTATTTTCTGCTTAGGTTGGTTAGTTGTCCTGTTATCAACCTTTATGGTTAATCATTTTGATCTATTTGGTTTACGCCAGGTATATATCAATTATAAAGGCCAGGAATATAGTCATTTAGAATTCAGGGTGGTTGGTTTATATAAATTGTGTCGCCATCCGATCATGTTGGGTTTCATTATTGCTTTCTGGGCTACACCAACAATGACAACAGGTCATTTGTTGTTTGCAGTTGTGACGACGGCTTATATTTTTATCGCATTGCAATTTGAAGAAAGCGATCTGGTTACTTTTTTTGGTGATGTCTATAAAAATTATCAGAAGAAAGTACCAATGGTTTTTCCGTTTAAGAGGTAAATGTATCTAGTCCAATATGTCTTTAGATTTACTTGAAATATTTAACGCAAAAAGCGGGATCGTTTCTTGTGTTGGTGCCGGTGGCAAGAAGACCACGATGTTCCGTTTGGCCGAAGCGCATCCAGGCAGGGTAGGGATAACAGCGACGGCGCATATCGAATACTTTCCCAAGTCATTAAAGGCAACAAATTACATTGCTGATGAAAGTGATCTGCTTATTGCAATAAAGAATGACAAGGATTCAAAATCGATTGCCTTTGCAAAACCTTCTGAACGATTTGGACGGCGTGCAGGCGTTAGCCAGGAATTAATACAAAGCTACAAGGACACGGGCAAATTTGATTTGATGCTTATCAAGGCTGATGGCGCGCGCGGTCGTTTCGTCAAAGCCCCGGCTGAACATGAACCACCAATTTCCGATTGTACGAGTACAGTGATTCCTGTTCTTTCTGCCAAAGTTATCGGTTTGCCATTGACTGATGAAATAGCCCATCGTGTAGATCAAATTACAAAGATTACTGGACTGAATGAAGGTGATGAAATTAAACCTGAGCATATTGCTCGTTTATTAGCTTCGCCCAATGGTTCATTAAAAAATACTGGAACAGCACAGGTGATTCCGTTGATCAATATGGTTGATGATAGTGAGTTAGAGAAACTTGCCAGAAAAGCTGCAGAATTAGCGCTGCAAATGACAGATCAATTTGATTCAGTTGTATTGGCAGCGATGAAGAAAGAGCAACCTATCGTCGATGTAATTAAACGATAGTTATATCGTAGTTATATAAAAGGATCTTTCATTCCCAGTGCTATAAGAATTGCGTCCCTAATATCAAAGTAAAGAGAAATTATTATTGTTGTTAATAGTAAGACTAAATATATGCCATAAGGTGTTTTTAGCTTTTCACCTTGGTTAATGACTTCGGTCTTAACAAGATAAATAGCCAGTGGTAGCCAGACGATGATGTGTGCAACACCAATTAAATGGGGTGATTTAGTCGTATTGAAAAGCCAGATTGCGATTGGCATGGTGAAAATTAATGAGCCAAAGATAATTCTGGCGGTGTTGTGTCTATAAACAAATATTAGAGATGACAAGAAAATTATCATCATCCAGTTCATCCACATCTTTACAATATCAGAAGATACTGCACTGATCGCTGCTTCCATTTCTTCCATAAGTATTACACCTTGTGTGTTGTATTTGAGTTTATCAGTGTATCTAGAATAATTATGTCTGTAGCTGGTGTTTTAATATCGATGCCCCACACTACAGGTAGATAGAACATAATGAAAAGGGTGATTAGTATCGCGCCAAAAAGATTGACCCATATCCCTGTTTTTGCCATTTGTCGAATCGTGACATAACGGCTACTAAATACGATGGCATTCGGTGGTGTTGCAACCGGCAACATAAAGGCAAACGAAGCGGCCAGAGCCACTGCAAACATTAAACAATAGGGATGTATATGTATGGCGATAGCCAATGCTGCGATGATAGGCAATATCATTGATGCTGTTGCCGTGTTGGATGTGATCTCGGTCAATATAATGACAACGGTTGTTACGATGGCAACAACCAGAAACAGGCTACTACCTTGTAGTATGTTTAGTTGATCAGCAATCGCTTGTGTCAACCCGCTATCATTGAATCCCTTGGCAAGGGCAAAACCACCTCCAAACAGTATAAGAATATCCCATGGGATCTTTACGGCTGTTTGCCAATCCAGCAGGAATTCACGTTTTTTAAGACTGGCTGGAATAATAAATAATAATAATGCTCCTCCTATGGCAATGGTCGAGTCTTTGACCATTTTGAATTGCTCAAGATCTATCAAACCACGAGTGAGCCAAAGTATTGCAACAGTGATAAAAACAAATAGAACGGATTTTTCCTGTTGAGACATCGGGCCTAAGCCAATAATTTCACGCTGGATTGTTTCTTGTCCGCCAGGCAACTGGTCGATCTCGCTGGGGAAGGCAATGTGTGTCAGGTAATACCAGGTAAGAAATAACATAATGATCGATAAAGGCAGCGCAAATATCATCCAGTCCAGAAAACTGATACTTAGTCCAAGTTGAGTTTCGATTACTCCTGCAAGAATGGCATTCGGTGGCGTGCCGATCAGGGTTGCAACGCCACCGATCGAAGCAGCATAGGCAATACCTAGCATTAGTGCGATGCCAAAATTAAAATGTTTCGGTGTGGTATCGATATGTAGTTCGGGGTCGGCATTGATTTCATCAACGACCTGTTTTAACACAGCGAGACCAATTGTTAACATCATCATTGTTGCAGCGGTATTACTAATCCACATCGACAAGCTTGCTGATGACAACATAAATCCAAGAATAATACGGTTAGGTGTTATGCCAACCAGTCGTATGGTGTACAAGGCAATACGCCGATGTAAATTCCATTTTTCGATAGTGACGGCAATCAGGAAACCACCAAGAAATAGGTAAATAAGGTGATGTGCATAGGGTTGTGTAACTTCACTGCCATTCATTACACCTAGTGCCGGAAAAAGAAATATTGGTAACAGAGCCGTAGCTGGAATGGGAATCGCTTCGGTGATCCACCATGTTGCCATTAATGAAGCGACTGCCAATACATGCATTGCTTCGGGTCTTACATTTTCAGGTACTGGAAGTAACAGGATAATTAAAAATAAAATTAAGCCACTGCCAAGTCCGATGTAATTTTTTTCTGACATTTTATTACATTATCAGAATTTATAAACGGCTGATAATTGTAAACGATCAATATTGCCATTCTGTCCATTTTCTAGTTCACGATAGCCGTGTAACCATTCCATGCCCAGAGTCATTTTAAGTGTTG
>CAYTIZ010000093.1:0-9061 GCA_964437885.1 uncultured Enterobacteriaceae bacterium | reverse complement strand
GGGGTTCACTTGGGGTTCACTTGGGGTTCACTTGGGGTTCACTTGGGGTTCACTTATGGTTCATCCAGTCTCAATCTGGCACAGTTTTCGCTTTAATTATTAATCAATAAGTAAGTTAAATCAGGACATATCAAAATGCTTGTTTCCATATTATGGTAATTGCTATATTCTATTTTTATTGGTTCAACAATTGAACTTAGGGTGATGAATATTGTCGATTTACATTGAACATGACGGTTACTCAATTCAAATTATATTTAATAATAACAATGACATATCGAAGTCATTTTCTGTGAGAATGGGCGCATAAAATGGAATCTCTCCAAAATGAGACCACACTTGTACTGGTCGGTGAATGGAATTCAGCTATCCTTACTCCGGAGTGGTTATTACGTTATGGGTTTGGCCAAGAGGAAGGAACAAAATCTTCTGTCCGGCTTGAGTTTGCCCAGGTACCAGGTTTTGCCCCAAGGTTTACTATTGAGGGCGTCACAATACAACCTTTCACTGATCGTCTTACTTTTCATGCAAATTTAAATAATGAAGAACGATTAATTCGGATTGAACAATTGGCTAAAAATATTCTGAATGAATTATCACACACACCAATTCTTGCTTTTGGCCTTAACTTTAAATTTAGAGAAGAAGCGCCCACTGAAAACTTGCTTCAACTTTTTAGTGTAGATGAACTAATAAGTAGCAATGACGACTTTGACGGAATAGGAATGGAACTTATCCATCATATTAAGTTAAGTGAACATTGTACTTTAAATTTAAAGTTGACATATAGGACTGAAGCGGGAGACGTAGAGATCAGTTTTAATTATGATTTTCGTGTTCAAAATGCAAAAGATGCTGCAGATAGAATTGATGACAGTTTTAATGATAAATATAAGCATGCTTTAAGTTATATAGATAGTTTGGGTTTAACACTCGATGAGCCAAAAGGGGAAGAAAATGTCGAAGTTGCAATCAACGCCTAGTGAAGTTAATTCTACATCTCCATCAGTTAGTTATGATTATAATGAAGTTGATGATGCAGAATTGCTCAAGGATTTAATATGTGAAATTGATACCCGATATACAGGTGAGTTTTCAGACTCTATGCTTAGTGTGATCACACAAGAACTTACCAATCAATATGCATTCCTTCGCAACTATGATATGGATAGTAGACTGTCATTGGTAAAGAGCATTAACAAAAAACTTAATGCAAGTGGATAATTATTTTTAACAGTTTTTAAGTTTAACAAATGGCATGCATTTCACATACAAGGATTCTGATTCAGATGATCTAATGCAAGGGGACATTCTTTCTAAAACAGAAAGTCTGTTATCAGTAATCAAGAAATATCACCCTTACTATGCTGATAATGATGAAAATACTCATTTTCTCGTTCTTACACAGTCTTGTGACCTTGCAAGACGGAGTGCTAAACCATGCTCTGGAAAATATATAAACTTAGCTTCAATTAGACCACTTTCTTTTTTTTTAGATAGAGTTATTGATGAGATAAGTAATAAAAGTTTCGCTTTAGATTTTCCTGTCTGTAGTGATGTTGATTTGAATAAAATACATGAGTTAATTCAGAGATTAATTAATAATAATGAGAGTGAATACTTCTTTTTAAGAGGTGAGCCTGCGAAGAATTTTCCTGAAGATTCGTGCGCTTTTCTGAAATTATCTATTGCAATACACTCACACGAACATTATGAAAAATGCCTTAGTGCTAGATTGTTACAACTTAAGGAACCATTTCAAGCCAAACTTGGCTGGGCAATAGGTCAAATGTACTCAAGAGTTGGTACCGCCGATTGGCCAAGTTCTGAACAGAAAGTTTTTATTAAAGAAATAAAAGATAACTTAAAAGCATATTGGGTTCATAAAAAGAAAGAAAGTATCCTAAAAGGATTAATTGAAAAATATCAGTTAGAAAACCCGGGTGATCCGATAGATGTCTTAGTATTAAATTCTTTAATAAATAAAATCCCTTCAGGTAAAGAAAAAGCAATAAATAGAATTCAAGAGCTTATTACCATAGATCCTACGATCAAAAGCTTGGTTTCTAATGAACACTTAATAGAGGCCGAGATATTAAAAATAATTAAGAGGCTTAATGCAGACCCTGTCTTAACTAGTTATTTTAGAGATTAAATTTTCCGGTGGAAAAGGCATTTCTAATACCCTTCTTAAAAGCAGCCATTCCTGAATTTGATTGGATCTTATCTGATATGGAAGATAACGGTGGTTGGTTAAATCTAAATGAAAATCTAATACAGAATTCTATCCTGCTAAAGATGGAATGGTGGAAAGCTTATGAAGATGAAAAGCTTTTTAATATATATCGAGCACTCATGCTTGTAGATTTTGACGAGCTAAAAGAGATTAAAACTAAAGAGCAAGCGGAGCAACTCAATAAAGAACTTATATCTGAATTAAGTCAATATATCCAATCTGATGAATATAAAGAGCTGTCATTAATTAAACCTTTGTCTGATGATGAAAAGAAAGAGTTAAAGAAAGAAATTGAAAAACTATTGTCTGACTTATCTGAAGAAGAACAAATTAAATATTGGCGAGATGTATCTTTTTACTTCCTTGGGTTTTTCTGCACCTTCTTTGATTTGTTATCTCTAATGGTGCACGGAAGATCTATGCGTCAGTTGGTTCGTGATGCAAAACAAAATGATGATCAAGCATTTATATTAGCGGCACAAACTGATCGCATGGTTTTATATTTGCCTTATTTCCAAGAACGATTAAAACGCGCTCAGTTAAGTAATGATGAAGTTTTTTTAAGAGATTTAAGCTACAGAATAAGAAATCCGATAATACGCAGTAAAATAAAACGACGAACACTCTGGTTATTATTTGCGTTGTTGGAAAGTGAGGGGCATCTTGATATGCCATTATCAGAATTATTGGAGCTTTGTAAAGACATAGGCGTGTATGGAGATCAGTTTGGAATTGGTGATGAAAATTCATTAAGTAAGCGCAGAAGAGAATATCAATCTAATCAGGGGACGCGAAAAATATTTTGACGTCCTCGATCTAAGAAAAATCCTGCATATTATAGGGAACCTCTTTTAACGACGTTTTATTGAGCGTCATAAAGCATGAGGTTTCACTATGAAAAATGAATACGAAGAAAGTAACAAGCCCACACACACGTACGCGCAGCGCGGGTGTGTGGGGGCAGGTGCCTTGCCTAGTAACACAGCACCTGCTAATAGCAATACAAATAACTTAGTCACGATTCTACGTAACGGCATTGATAGTTTATACCTGTCTTATCAGGGGGAACTCTTTGCGGATATGGAGACAAAGCTACAGGATTATAAGCAACTCGCTCAATCCCGCCTACCAATGGAAAAAGCCAAAGCTGCTTGGGTTATTGGTGAGCATTGTTTTGAAGTTTATGATAAAGGCTCAGGCTACTACCCGTATATACTCGAAGATAATGCTTATCGGATTCAATTTTCTAGTGTAAAAGCAAAGCAACTTCCTCTTGCCTATTTGAAAATAGACAGCACATGGTTGACTAAAAATGGAATTGACTATTGTAAAACCGAACTAGAACATATGATTGGCACGTTTGGATTTATAGAAGATGTTGAAAATATTTCTCGATGCGATCTTTTTGTCGATTTTATAGTAGACATCTCTTTAGAGCAGATCGAACTTGCACAATGGATAACGCGCGCTAAACGACATGGAACATTTTACATTGATAAAGTTTTTACGGGTTATACCTTTGGTTTAGGCGGCGATATATCAGCACGTCTATATGATAAGACTGAAGAGATTAAAAAGAGTGGTAAAACTTATTTATACGATCTCTGGCGAGCTAAAGGTTGGAAAGAAGGTCAACGAGTTTACCGATTAGAATTTCAATTAATGAATCGTGTGTTGAAAGAGCATGATTCAAGAACAATTGACACCTTACTTTATCGTGTTGGTGGGTTATGGCGATATTGTTGTCTTAATTGGTTAAAGCTTACTATTCCTAATCCGGCCGATGATACTCAATCACGCTGGCCTCTACATCCTTTATGGGCAGAACTTGCTGATATCGAATGGCAGGGATCATTTGAAGGTGTTTCAATACCTGCTCGTACTACTCGCATCCCTCCAGACTCTAATTTATTTGAAGCGGGACTTTCTGGTTTAACGTCATATATGGCAATCCATCAGATTTATGATTATGAAGAAGCATTTCCTCAATTTATTACTGGAGCAGAAAGTTATCATAACGAGAGATCTTATTTTACAGGTATTAATTTTTATACCTACATGGAAGAGAAGGCCGCTCTCAAAACTCGGCGGTATAACATCATTAATAAAAAGTTACATGAAGCCCAAGTTGAATCTGAGATTAGAGCTTCTTCTGAGCAGTATCGAAAGGAATCGGACGGTGAGTGATGAACAAACGTTTAATTTATTTGATGCCGCTGCATTTCTTCATGTTTCTTCTGAAACCCTTAGAGATAGGGCTAAACAGGGAATTATTAAAGGAGTCAAACCGGCTAAGTGTTGGGTCTTTCTTAAATCTGACCTTGTTGGATATCTCAACTCACTCTATGCTCCAAGTACAGGGCATGTGCCGTCAAGTGGCTGTGACGATAAGGAGGTAATCTTATGTCACTCTACAAACGCGGTGAAGTCTGGTGGATTCGGTTCACTGCTCCAAACGGACGGCGAATACGAAGAACTACTGGAACTGAAGACAGGGAAGCCGCCCGAGAATACCATGATCGGTTAAAAGCTGAATTATGGCGGGTTAATAAGCTTGGTGAACGTCCTGAGTACAGATGGAATGATGCGGTTGTTAAATGGCTTAAAGAAAAAAGTCATAAGGCATCCATCGATAAAGATATTGAAATATTTCGATGGGTTGATCCGTATTTAAAAGGCCTAAAGTTAGCGCAGATAGATCGCGCTCTTTTAGATGAGATTCAAGATGCAAAGGTAAAAATCAGTACCCGCGCAACTACGAATCGTTATATGGGTCATCTTCGTGCTGTACTTAGACGCGCTGCTTATGAATGGGAATGGATTGATAAAGCGCCCAAGGTTCCAATGTTTCCAATTAATAATAAACGGATACGTTGGATTAAACCTTATGAAGCTGAACGCTTATTATCTTTTCTTCCTGAGCATCAAGCAGCAATGGCTCGCTTTGCATTGGCAACAGGTTTACGTCAACGCAATGTGTGCAGACTCGAGTGGAACCAAATTGATCTACAACGAAAGGTCGCTTGGATTCATGCCGATCAAGCAAAGGCTAGGAAAGCCATTGGTGTTCCGTTAAACAGTAGCGCCTTAGAAGTATTACGAAAGCAGATTGGGCAACATCATCAATATGTTTTTACGTATAAAGGTAAAGTTGTTTGGCAAGTGAATACCAAATCATGGCGAAAGGCAGTATTGAAAGCGGGACTGATAGATTTTCGTTGGCATGACTTAAGACATACGTGGGCGTCTTGGCATGTTCAATCAGGTACTCCGTTGAATGTACTGCAAGAGCTAGGCGGTTGGGAATGTATCGAGATGGTGAGGCGTTATGCACATCTGTCTTCGGAACATTTACTACCACATGCAGAAAACATTGTGCCAAATATGGAGGACACAAAACTGGCACAAGGTCGGATTGTTTTATTGGGTAATCGGTAAGTGCTTGTAATGATTGGTGGCTATGGGTGGACTTGAACCACCGACCCCAGCGTTATGAGTGCTGTGCTCTAACCAGCTGAGCTACATAGCCATCGTTTGATATCTGCCCTTCTTCTCTAATGGATTAAAAGAAGGAACGGGATTGTCTTTTCTCTGGAAGGACTTGTCAAGAATAGGGTTGCTGTAAACTTGTCATTATTTCTAACGCGTACCAAAGATCACCATAGTTTTTCCCGATACTGAGATCTGATGGTCATCTTCTTCCAGACTTTTCAGAACACGGCCGACCATTTCTCGGGAACAGCCCACAATTCTCCCTAATTCCTGTCTGGTTATGCGAATTTGCATACCGTCAGGATGGGTCATAGCGTCGGGTTCTTTACATAAATCCAGCAGGGTGCGTGCAACACGGCCTTTTACATCGGTAAAGGCCAAATCGCTGACCTTGCGGCTAGTGCGTCGTAGACGAGTTGCCATTTGTGATGTAATTAAAAACAATAACTCTGGAAAGATATTGTTTAAACTTTGTAATTTCTCATAACTAATTTTGGCAATATCTGATTTTTCTTTTGCACGGACAAAAGCAGTACGATGTTGGTCTTCTCCAAATAGTCCTATTTCACCAAAAAAATCGCCAGCATTAAGATAAGCTAAGACAATTTCATTGCCTTTGCTATCTTCTATCATTACCGTGACTGATCCGCTGATGATGTAATACAAATCATGAGAAGGGTCGCCCTCTTTAATGATCAGTTGTTTGGCTGTATAAGCTTTATGGTGGCAATGTTCAAGAAAGCGAGATGTAATCGAGTCTCTTTCCTGAGTAGTTGGAATTGCCATATTATTGTCTCCCGACTATTCACGACTGCTAACTAAGTATGAACTATGTTACTCTTTTCTTAGAAAATCAACCGCTTGGAGTATTAAATTGGAGATTAAGGTTAGTTGGGCTGGTGCTGCTGCATTTATAGGCGAATCAGGCACGGGACATAAGGTTGTTATGGATGGACCTCCTGAGGGTGGTGGTCGTGATCTTGGTCCGCGGCCAATGGAGATGTTGTTATTAGGAACAGCAGCTTGTAGTAGTTATGATGTTATTTCTATTCTAAAAAAATCACGTCAAAATATCAGTGCTTGTGATGTTGTTATTAGTTCAGAACGTGCTAAAAGCGAACCTAGGGTATTTACCAAAATCCATATTCATTTCAAGATATCCGGTACTGATTTAAAGGAAAAACAAGTGGAAAGAGCTGTTTCATTGTCAGCTGAAAAATATTGTTCTGCTTCAATCATGCTCGGTGCAACGGCCGAGGTATCACATGATTATGAGATTGTTGAAGTTGAAGGTAATTTATAGCGATGTTCGTTTAATTGTGCGGTAACGCGTTTTAGTAAGCTTGATTCATCTTCGCCTTTACGCCAAGACGATGTCGCAATAGATGTTGGAATCTTTTTATGGTTTTCGGGTAACTTGAATCGATTAAGCTGAAATTTTATTTTTCTGGCAAGTTTTTGAGCCGCTTCGTCACCTGTTTCTGGCAAGATGACAAGAAAATCTGACATGTTCCAGTGTCCGACATCATCTACCCAACGAAGTTTGTCTCTGAGAATCATTGCAATAGCGTGATTGATACTTTCGCTATCTATATCTGAATCAGGTGTCACTCTTAGCATAATAACGGAAAGAGGATTGAAGTAGCGTCGGCTACGAGACACATGCAGTGATAATTTTTTCAAAATTCCATGTCGGGTGTATAAGCCGGTTTGTTCTTCAATCTGTTCAAAACCAAATTGAATCTGATTATCTGCAAGGCTGTTAAATTTAACAAGACAACCTATTTCAGCAATGTCATCAAATTCCATTTCTAATGTTTTAGACAGGTAATTGAAATTAAATAGTGTTTCGTTGTTTGGACTATTGATATGTTGTCTGGCGATTCTTTCGGATATAGGGAAAATATTTGTGCCCGGCAGCTCAGAACGCATATGACCAATCAGTTGTCTGGCTTCAAGTCCAACTTGCTCACACAGTGTCTTGTTTACCCAAATGATTCTACTTTCGGAATTGGCAAGAAAAATACCAACCGGCATTAAGTGAAGCAAAGATAGTAACTTATCTGAGTTTAATGTTGGCAGCTGGATCACGATGGACACCCTGAGTAAAATATTAGTTGTTGTTAAGCAATAATATCGACTATTAATCGAGAAACTTTAGCACTTAATTAGGTTGTTTCAGATCGGTTGAACTGCCTGGGCGGGCTTTAAAGGAGAGGCTTGGAATGCTCTGAGAGTGAGCCTGTGTCTTGTTTTTACCTCCAGCCTTAGTCTATTCAGTACGCATAATCATTGCTACAGGGCCGGTAATGATCTTATGAAATAGTGATGACTGACGATTTGTTCCGGTTTTTCGATAAATGTGTTTTAGATGGGTGCGAATGGTAGACATGCTGATGTGTAATGCTTCTGCCGTTAATGCAACGTCTGGATTATCAAGTAATTTCGATACGACGCGAGATTCAGCGGGAGTTAAATTATAGACTTGATATAAGACATCTGCGAGTAATGGAGGTTCTTTTTTAGCGGGACTTTGCCTGCTTTTATCAAGTGCAAACCGGACAGTTGTTTTTAGATCAATATCTCTCAACGGTTTATTGATAAATCCATATGGGTTGGTCATTTGTGCGCGTTCAAGAGTTTCTTCATCACTATATGCTGTGACGTAGATGACGGGGATGTTAAGTTTTTCCATGATGACTTCAGCGGAATCGATACCGTCCAGTCCTTTACCTAAACGGATATCCATGAGAACCAGATCTGGTTTTAATTTCTTTGCTTTTTCTATAGCTTGTGCGCCTGAACAGGCGGTATCAGGGACAATGAAGCCAAAATTCTCAAGATACAGTCGCATGACATTTGTTGTTGTATGATCGTCATCGACAATGAGTATTCGCTCTCCTGACATTGTTCCCTCAAAGGTAAATTTCTTCATTATTAATAACTTAAAGTTATATGCGGCGTATTATATATCGAACTGCATAACAAAGAATCTACTCTGGATTGGGTATATTTTGGAAGCATAGATCTAGTTAATAAAGTGCCTGAGAGCTTTGCACGAAGCAGTTATTCTGTCCTGATTTTCTCTCATTGGATTTTTTAAAATTCTATCTCAACTGACAGGGTAAGAAATGAGGCTATCTCGTCTAAATTCAGTCAATTTCCTCTATTTTGCGTCTTCATCTACGCTATGGCCATTCAATAGACGGTCTTCACCTGTGATTCATGAATAACTACGGCGATGCAACATCATGCCACGTTTAATGTTATGGGTCACAGACAGTAAACCAATCCAGGCTTCATTTCGAGTTAGTCCCAGATAGCGGCTTTTAC
>CAYTIZ010000092.1:0-9078 GCA_964437885.1 uncultured Enterobacteriaceae bacterium | reverse complement strand
AGCGCAAGGATGCCCCGCGCGGACGACTGCATGGACGCAGGACGATTACAGGGAGGTAATCGGTAGAGTCGAGCCTGGAACGGAGACCGAGGTAGCGCGACGCAGGAAGCCAAAGCCGAGAACCGGAATGTATAAATTATACATGAGGAAGGCTGGCCCTGGCGTAACTGCTTTGGGTCTTTGAGCACGGAGCTGACGCCGCTACCGTGAATAATTAGCAGGGAACGGCACATTGAATCGCGAGAAAAGTGCATTTTTAGAGACGCCATTAAACTACTCGCGCTCGCAACAGATCATGCATATTCAAAACGCCGGTTAATTTATCTTCGTCATCAACAACAACCAGAGCGTTAATACGATGTGACTCCATAAGTGCAAGCGCAGAGGCTGCCAGTGAGTCAGAGCGTATATTCTTTCCATTTTTTGTCATTACCTCTTTTACATGGCAAGTCTTCACATCAATATTTGAATCGAGTGCGCGACGTAAGTCACCATCGGTAAAAATACCTAAAACATTTTCATCGTCATCAATAATAGTTGTTATGCCCAAACCTTTTTCAGACATTTCAATCAGCGCCTCACTAAGCAAGGCGTTTTCGGAAACTTTCGGAATACCTTTGCCAGTATGCATAATATCACTGACATGTAATAACAAGCGTCGGCCTAATGTGCCGCCGGGATGTGATAAAGCAAAATCCTTCTCACTAAAGCCTCGAGCTTCAAGCAAGGCAATTGCTATGGCATCGCCCATAGCCAATGTTGCTGTTGTGCTTGCTGTTGGCGCCAAACCCAGGGGACACGCTTCTTTGCTAACGCTAACATCAATATTTACCGTTGCTGCTTTTGCCAAGGTAGAATCCGGGTTGCCGGTTAATGCAATCATTAGTGCGTCTAGTCTTTTAATAACGGGCAATAAGGCAACGACTTCATCCGTTTCGCCGGAATTAGACAAGACCATGACAATATCTTTGCTGGTGATCATGCCTGAATCGCCATGACTGGCTTCACCAGGATGCACAAAAAAAGCAGGCGTGCCGGTACTGGCTAATGTTGCCGCGATTTTTTTGCCAATGTGACCAGATTTACCCATGCCAATGACGACGACACGTCCATCGCATTGAAGTATAGCGTTGCAGGCAGTAACAAAACTTTCATCAATGCGATCAATTAATTCCGTTAGCGCTGATTGCTCAGTTTCTATTACTGCTTTTGCTAGCGCTATAAGTTTGTCGGGGCTAATTTCATTCATGATCTATTCTATGCCAGCACAATGTTCTGCGAAAACAGCACGTATTGGTATGCAATAAAACAAAGCAATAGTGCCGCTCCTTCAGGTCGTATCAGTTTACCCTTGCTTGAGATGAATACCATAGCGCCAAATAATAAAGTTAAAGCTATCATTACTGGAAAGTCTCTGGTTAAAACTTCCTTAGCGAAAGAATCTGGGTTAATTAAAGCAGGGATGCCCAGGACAGCCAGCATATTAAACATATTCGAACCAATAATATTGCCAATAGCAATATCCGCTTCTTTTTTAATTAAGCTGACAATAGATGCTGCAAGTTCAGGCAAGCTTGTGCCAATAGCAACAATGGTTAAGCCAATGACAAGGTCGGGGACAGCATAATATTCAGCGATAAATACGGCTCCTCGTATAAGTAACTCTGCCCCAAGTAATAACACTGCCAGGCCAAATACCAGTTTTATAAATGCTTTGTTTAATGAATCGGGTTTATTTAGTTCCCCGCCGAATTCCTGGGCAAATTCACTCTCAAGCGGATCGCTGGCAGAGCTTCGTTTTGCAATCCATACGATCCAGCTAATGGAAGCTACAAGAGAGACTAGCAATATCACTCCATCAACTCGGCTCAAATGGCCATCTAGCATTACCGCCAGGCCAATAAGGATAGCGACACACATTAATCCGTACTCTTTTTTTATTGTGTTTGATGCGAGAGTGATAGGAAAGATAAGTATGCTTAAGCCGAGAACCAGCCCGATGTTTGTAATATTCGATCCGAGCGCGTTGCCAATAGCAATCGCCGTTTTGCCTTGCCAGGCGGAGACAGAGCCAACAATGATTTCAGGAGCAGAAGTGGCAAATCCGACAATGGTTAGGCCAATAATTAAAGGTGGCATGCCCAATTGGCGTGCAATACTTGATGCGCCACTAACGAAAATATCGGCGCCATAAATGAGTAATGCGAAGCCAATCAGAACAAATAAACATGAAATCAGCATGTGCCAGTGAGTCTCCAGTAATAAATTTAGCAAGATGATGCCAGAATAAGCTGATGCTGAGAAATAATAAGGCTTGCTATGTTTTTACCTGAATCCGAAAAAATCATAGACTATCGTATCCATGACACATAGAAATACAGTCCAACTAATCGAATAGGTCTTATGTCTGAACGTTTTAAATCTTTAAAACACTGGTTGAATGATGTTCTTGAAACCAGTGATTTTGAATTAAAACCCGTATCAGAAGATGCCAGTTTTCGATTTTATTATCGTCTGCTGATGGAAAGTAAAGCTTTTATCGTCATGGATGCGCCGCCACCGCAAGAAGATTGCGAACCTTTTGTCAGGGTAACAAACATATTACATGCTTGCGGAGTGAATGCGCCGACGATACATAATATAGATCTGCAACAGGGTTTTTTGTTACTGGATGATTTTGGCGATGATTTATATTTGCATAAGCTTGATTCTTCCACAGCAGATAAACTTTATTCCGATGCAATAGAAACGTTGGTTCGCATGCAAGCCTTAGCTGATGTAAAGGGATTGGCTAGTTATGATGAGTCTTTATTACGTCGTGAGATGCAGCTCTTTACAGAATGGTTGTTAGGCAAGCATCTGAACATTGAATTGAATGATGTTCAACATAACGCAATAGAAGCAATATTTGACTTGCTCGTAGAAAATGCATTGCAGCAGCCGCAAACCTTTGTCCATAGGGACTTTCATTCAAGAAACTTGATGCTGACGGCAGAAAATAATCCTGGCGTGATTGACTATCAGGACGCAGTTTGCGGACCTATCAGCTATGATTTGGTTTCCTTGTTAAAAGATTGTTACATAAAATGGCCCAGAGATAAGCTTAATCAATGGACCGATTTCTATCTTAATCAGCTGGCAGAAAAAGGATCTGAAATTGATCGTGAGCAATTTCAACGTTGGTTTGATTTAATGGGCGTGCAACGCCATCTTAAAGCAAGTGGCATTTTTGCACGCTTGTCTCATCGCGATAGCAAGCATAGTTTTCTAAAAGATGTTCCGCGCACGCTTTCCTATATTGTCGATCTAAAAGATGATTATAAAGAATTGGCGCCTTTATGTTTGCTAATTGAAGAACTCATCTTGCCGCAACTAGAGGAGCGTTAACACAGTGTTTGCAATGATTCTTGCAGCTGGGCGAGGCGAACGAATGCGTCCGTTGACTGATAAAATGCCTAAACCCCTGCTGGAAATTGCGGGAAAAGCGCTCATTGTTTATCAGATAGAAGCGCTAAAATCGGCAGGCGTTGAAAATATCGTTATTAATACTGGTCATTTGGGTGATCAAATTCAATTTCAGCTCGGTGCTGGAGAGTCTTTCGGTGTGCAGATACGCTATTCTGATGAGGCTGATGACCTATTGGAAACAGCTGGCGGCATTATTAAGGCTTTGCCATTGTTAGGCGAGAGTCCCTTTATTGTTGCTAATGCGGATATTTATACTGATTTTGATTATCGGGCATTGCCCAAACAGCTCGATTCTGACGCTCATTTGGTTCTGGTCAATAACCCACCACATCATCCGCAGGGTGATTTCGCCCTTGAAAAGGGTCGTGTTCTGGAGCAAGGAAACGAGAAATTAACCTATAGTGGCATTGGGCTTTTCCACCCTGGTTTTTTTAAAAATTGTGATCCCGGTCGATCTCCACTGGCACCATTACTGCACAAAGCTGCTCAGGCCAATAATTTAACGGCCCAGCATTATGAAGGCTTGTGGAGTGATATTGGAACACCTGTCCGACTGGAAGAGATCAGCCGCAGCATAGTTAAGTCAAAGAGTAAACGCTAACAAACAATATTCTCTCCGCCAAAAATATAATTGAGCATGTCGTTGAGCAATGTGATGTTTCATGATGCTGCGTCGCAATATGTTGCAGTGCAATATAGTGTGTGATACGGTTCATATTTCCACAGGATAGATTCCTATATCTTGTGGTTTTTATGCTTAATACCACTATATATAGAATAACATTGCTGAAACAGGTATGATTTGCGCCACATTTCAGTGGATTATGTTCGTTTGATGCGGACGGTTAAAATTTAATGAAAAATAATCGCTCATTTACACTCGACTCCTGCCTAAGAGTCCTGTTGCTCACATTCATTGCGCCGATATCTATTCAGGCGAATGAAAAAATTGTAGACGCTGATTTTTGTCAGATGCCGGACGTTGTTTTTGAGCGGATTGATAATTTTACAGCCACTACTTCCGTCCAAAAAAGTGTCGATCTGGATGCAATTAATGAGCGCGGACATTTACGTGTTCTCCTGCAAAGAAAAACAAATGCCTGCGTCATCAGCAAAACAGAAAGAGAATTAGTAGAAGAGTTTGCAAATATTAATGATCTGGATCTGGACTGGATCTATGTTGATAACGACTGGCAATTATTGCCTGAATTACTTAGTGGAAATGCCGATATTATTGTGGCTCAGGATCAAAGCTTATCTGCTGGTATTAAAGATGAAATTAATTTTACTCATTCCTGGACAAAAGCGGCATATAAAATAGTTGAGCGATCAGATAATAGTCGTATAAATCGAATTGAAGATCTTGCTGGTCGGCAAGTTGCTGCGTTCAAATCATCTCCAGTATGGAGCAAGCTGCTTGAATTAACAGAATCGCAAATCGGTTTATTGCTACAGGAGATACCGTCAACGGTTTCGTATCAAGAAGTTATGCAACGCGTAAAAACGGGAGAATATGACTTAGCTGTTGCTGACAGTCTTTTTCTTGATACTTATTTATCTTCGAATTCCGAACTACAGGCAAATTTCAGTTTGTTTAAGGAAAGAAATATGGCCTGGGCAGTAAGAACAGATGCCGGGGAACTGCATAAAAAATTAAATCAATATTTAAATAAGCAACACTTAACGCATGATGTCGCTACCGTTTATTTTGAAGATCTTTCTTTAATAAAAGACAGAGGTATTTTACGAGTAATAACAAGTGCAAATCCGGCACACTATTATTTGCAAAAAGGAAAATTGCGTGGATTTGAATACGATTTATTAAATAAATTTGCCTCACAATATATGTTGCGTGTTGATGTTGTTCTGGCTAATTCGCAAGAAGAAATGCTTGCTCTACTAAGAGAAGGTAAGGGCGATGTTATCGCAGCATCTTTGCCCAGCAGTTTACTTGGCGTAGAAGATTCAATTCAATATACGACGCCCTATCATTATGCAAGCCCGGTGATTGTTGGGCGTGATACGGATGATTTGATTATTGATGTCCGTGATTTAACTGGAAGAAGAATTACCTTGTCTGATGACAATCCGTATTGGGATTACATGTTACAACTTGAACAGCAAGGTCTGGAATTTGAACTGGTTAAAGCAGACACGGGCGTAAATATGGAAGGTAGCTTATTAATGGTTGCTTTAGGTATGTATGACTTATCTGTTGTCGGCAACCATCAGATAAAATCGGCTTATATAAAAGAGGCCGGTTTAAAGTCGCAGTTTGTTTTATCTGAACCACTGGCGCATCGTTGGGCTGTGAGAACAGATGATCAGCAATTAAATAATGCGTTAAATATTTTTATAGAAAATGAATACCGAAGTGCAAATTATAATGTCTTGCACGCAAAATATTTTGAACAGCCAAAAACACAAAAAACTAATGACAGATTAACCCGATTTAGTTCTATATCTCCTTATGATGAAGTAACACAACATTACGCAGATAAATATGGTTTTGACTGGCGCTTAATAACGGCATTAATGTTTCAGGAAAGCCAGTTTAATCCAACAGCATATTCCTATGCTGGCGCAGAGGGTTTAATGCAGTTGATTCCAGCAACGGCTGAGTTGATGGGTGTCAGCGATACGTATAATGTAGAGAGTAATATTTATGCGGGCGTTCGTTATTTAAATTATTTAAGAGGCAAGTTCGAAGAGTCATTGCTTTTGCAAGATCGTATGTGGTTTACGTTGGCATCGTACAATGCAGGTTACGGTCGAGTTAAACGTGCGCGTGCGTTAGCAGAAAAAATGGGGCTGGATAAGGATTTGTGGTTTGATAATGTCGAATTAGCAATGATGACCTTGGCAAAACCTTATATGAAAGACGGAGAGCAGATTCGTTATTGTCGTTGCGGCCAAACGGTTGTTTATGTGCGCGAGATTCGTACGCGCTATTTCAATTACATTCGTTTAATAGAAACGCAAAATATTGCCAGTCTCACAGTGTCGGATAGAAAAACCAGCTATCTACGCTCAGTAAATTAGTCTCGAAATTACTCCGATAGCAGTCTCATTAAACTTTGTGCATGGTTCGCGGCCTCTATGCCTCGATCAGTAAGATAACCACCATCAACATGATCGGTTAAGCCCTTGCCAAATAGCCGTTCAGCAGCAGCGACCATTTCTTTTGAAGCTTCTTTAGCATGAATCTTGATACCATTTGCTGTTGATCCAAGATCAAATTGATTTAATAGTTTAATTTCTTCCAGTCTTTCATTTGAATACATCATCGATTTTATTCCGGTTATTTGATTAGGGGAGAGTATATTGCGAAGCGCCGTGCTTTTTTGCAATTTTGTATTTTTTCATATTATTTCTTCCAATAATCATAAGAGGCAACCTTCTTGGTTGACTTGCCATGTGTTTTGTTATCATAATGTGTACACACAGCATTAATTGTACACATCAGAGGTTGCTATGAGAACAAATATTGAAATTGATGATAGTTTAATGGCTAATGCATTGAAAGCAACAGGCTTAACTACTAAAAAAGAAACAGTTGAATTGGGGCTTAAAGTATTGATTAAATTAAACAAACAAGCATCCATTCGAGCCCTCAGAGGCAAGTTAAAGTGGGAAGGCGATTTGGGTGAGATGAGAACCAACTAATGGTTTTAGTTGACTCAAGCGTCTGGATTGACTTTTTTAATGGTACTAACAATGCTGAAACCGATAAATTGGATGAAATACTTGGACTTGAGGAAATTGTTACTGGTGATTTAATACTTGCTGAAGTATTACAAGGCTTTAGAAGTGATGCAGACTATAAAATAGCTAAAAATATTTTAACTTCATTAGCCGTGCTTGATTTGATAGGAAAAGATTTAGCAATTAAAAGTGCCAATAATTTTAGAAAGCTTAGAAAAAAAGGAATTACCATTAGAAAAACGGCAGACGTAATTATTGCAACATATTGCATTGAGAATAAAATTCCTTTGCTATTTACAGATAAAGACTTTATGCCATTCGTTGAAAATCTGAAACTACGCTCTGCTTGCTGATAAACATATAACGCCTTGCTCAGCGGCAGGCAAAAGGGGCACGTTTTTGCGACAGCAAAACAAGTGACGCTTTTGACTGTCCGCTGGAGCATTTTGTTGGCTGATTTAACTCAGACAGAAGCTCAAACCTCTGATTTAGATTTTGCCTTCAATGGCCTAACTTTGCTCTTTTCATACCTCTTTTTACCCGTTTTTTCCGTCATAGGCCAGATGAAGGAATACCAAGGAACAGGCATTGCCCACATTTTTCCATAGCATTTTGGTTTCTCTATTTTTTTATTCGCAGGATCAAGATGAACATCCGCGACAATAACACCCTCCTCATCACCAAGCTCAGCCAATATCGCTCCATCAGCATCTGATATTACAGAAAGCCCCGGAAAGCTGCTTTTAAGGTGAGGAAGCATCCCCGGCAAATCAGTATCCAAGAGGCCTACTCTATTCGCGATTACATTCGAAACACCCAGCACACTGCTGTACAAGCCCCTCCACTGTATAAGCATGTTTTCAAAACGCTTAACATCACCTGGTAATATTGCTTTTGGCCTGCCCGCAGCCGATGGCGAAAGCACAATATCTACCGACAAATTTGATAATTCACAAAGACGTTCATACAGCAAATTTTCATAACAAATACTAACGCCGATTCTTCCCAAGTCTGTTTCAATCACATGAGGGTCATCACCACATTTATAAAAATTTGCCTCAATTGAAGCTGGTGGGGATTTTCTTACCCTTCCAGCAATATCCCCTTTAGGCGTAGCAAGAACGAAGGAATTGTAAAAGTCCTCGCCCTCCGCTTCCAAAAAAGTAAACCCAAGGTAAATTTTATGCTTTTCAGCCATTGCCTTTAACCATGTTACCGATTTTCCGTCTATTGTTTCAGCGCAATCCCAAACTGCCTCAGTAGCCATATATCCATTGGGCATCAATTCAGGAAGGAGTACTAATTCTGCCCCTTTCTCTACGGCTTCCTCTACCATATTTTGAGCATGTTCAAGATTCTCTTTAACCTTACCCTCTTCACAAACCATTTGTATTGCAGCAACTCTTAGCTTTTTTACCTTTGATTTAGACATGCTTCGCCCCCTCAATAAATATATCAATTGTTTGATTTAATCTCTCTTCGAGCGGAAATACTTCTAGGTTAGAAAACCAAAAAAGACAAGTGGATGTAAACAAAAATAGAAGATGACTAGCCATAACAGCCGTCGGGATGTCACCTCGAATGTCCCCTAGCGCCTGCCCCTGTTTTAATATTTTTTCCAAAAACTCTTCAAACCCACTTCTTGCCTGCCCATTTGATGGTGCGCTCCCAATCTCTTTAAATTGATAACCGAATTGAATACGCGCAAATTCAGGTTCACTTTTAAACGTGTTAGCAGCTGAAAGAAAAACAGCAGCAAGCCGCCCCTTGGTATCTGGAATAGAAGCAAGCAATTGGGGAATAAGGTCGTCTTTTTGTTTAACGCTAACTTTCCAGTAACCCGCGATAACCGCCTCTTTGACTGGAAAATATTTATACAGCGTTGCCTTCGCAATATCCGCCTTT
>CAYTIZ010000091.1:0-9118 GCA_964437885.1 uncultured Enterobacteriaceae bacterium | reverse complement strand
TCACTCATGTGGTCGCGTAAATTCTGACTTTTTAAACCTTTCAGTGCCTTATGGTCTTTTACGCTAACGCCAGTCCATTCTTGATGAATGATGTTGGTAAGAATGGCGAATTCTTCACCCTGTTTGATATCGTGATCACTCCAGTAATCGGTGAGTTTGTTGCGGGTTTCCTGCCCAGTCATGCGTTGTTGAATCCATTTTTCACTTCTGCCATGTTTTTGCCAGGTTTCTCTGGCTCGATTGAGAGACCTTGCCGGGTCGGCCATTTCCTGCATTCGTTCGTAACCTACTTTGGCCAGCCAGAGCTTGATAGGCTCGGCTTTGGGGCTGGGTACGGATTGCACCAGTCGAAGTAATGTTTCGGCCGTTGCGACATCGGTAAAACGTTGTTTTCCATCGGTTGCTGTCATTTTCAACCGGTGACAATTTGTCACCAGTTGACTGCCTTCTTCGTTGAGGCGTTGTTTCAGTTTGTTCCAGTATTTGCGGGCCGTTTGATAATCAGCTTGCTGTGTTAGCACCTGCACTATATCAATCACCGAAAACCACCAGATTTCGTCCTCTTCGTCGTATATTCGGCGGATCTGATAGTCTTCAAATAAGGTTAAATCTGTTTCCATGATGTTTATTCCCTGTTGTTATTTGTTTGTCTCATCTTCATGCTTATGGTTTTTCATGCAACTATTTTACCTGTTCAAACATATGATCCCGTGCTTTGTGAACAGCCAATTGTTCCATTTATCTGATCATCTTATGGCGATTTCTATGTTTATCCGTTGCCACGGATCATTGGATTCTTTCAATCCGGCAATCCTTGCTTGTAGTGGTATTTGCCGATCCAGCATTTGGGAGATGGTCAAATTACCATTTCGCGGAACATAGCCGATCTTGAAGCCTTTACAGAAGATAGCCACCGCCTTTTTATCATATGAATTGCCGGGTTCCCTCAATAGATCCAGTTCATCGCCGTGAGCGATCTTCGGCCAAATCCTTTTCCCGGCATAGTATTGAAACCCGGCTAATTCTGTGATTAATAAAGTCAGTTTTGATTTTGCGGCAAGCACAGGACGCGCAACCGTAGCCGCCGAGATTAAGGCAAAGGAACTAAGGAGGCGAGAGATAAATTTACGTCGGTTCATTGTTTGTCTTCCTGAGGTTTTGAACCAATTTTACTATACGTACAGGCTCATTTCGTGAGTCTATGTGCAGGATTTACCGAATCAAACGTTCCAGCAACAGTGTTTGCATATCCCTGCAGCCATCAAGAATACTATGCACATAAACCTCTTTGCCGAGAATCTGGTAAATAATCCGATAGGGTTTGTAAAAAACTTCCCGAAAATCCGTTTGACCAATATTTCGCAATTCTTCCGGAATACGCCCTCGCTCGGGGAAACGTTTTAGTTTTTCACATTTTTTTATGATCTGATCGAGAACCTGCATGGCGCGTTGTTCACCATCATGTTCGTTGATGTAATCAATAATTTTGTCTAAATCCTGCTCCGCATCTACAATGAATTTAAGCCGATAGGTTTTCAATCCTTTGTTTCCTGTTTTAGACGTTTACGTAAACCCGCAAAAACTTTATCACTGCTCCTCGCTTTTCCCTGTTGCAGGCTTTTTGAACTGAGTGCCAGAATTTTTAGTAATGCCAGGCTTTCCTGCGTTTGTTCATATTCTTCTATATCCTGTAGTACGGCAACGGCTTCACCACGTTGGGTGATGATTAGGCTTTGGCGGGTTTCGTTGATTTCGCGTAAGACTTCCGCTGCGTGGTTTTTGATATAGCTAATTGGCTTGACTTGATCTTTCAGTTTCATTTCTATCCCTCATTCTAATTGTCTAAAAATAGACTTTTTTTAGACTTGTATCAAGGAAAACATATTAACCGTAAAGATAAATGTTTTTACGGTTCGTACAGTTTGCGTGTCTCGTTCAGTCGTTTTTGGATTTCCAAGCGAAGTGCTTTCGGGCTAATGACTTCGGCATCAGCACCGTATTTCAGAATATCCATCATTAATTCTCGTGGGTCATTATAAGGAACTGTAATTTCCCAGCCTCCCGGAATTGATCTCGATTCCTGTTGTGAATGCCAATGTTCGTCTGCTACCCAACGTGCCGCACTACTGGAGAAATGGATGACTGCCTTGTGTTTCGGTTTGCCTGCAAAAATACCATAGGCACTGCCGTAGTGTTCATTCAGTTTCTTTTCATTGATAACTTTTGCTTGCTCTCCAGTATAAATAATTTCGATTCTGTCCAGAGAAAAACTTCTAAGATTTTTACGCATGTGACACCAACCATCCAGATACCAGTTGCTGCGATAATAGACCAGGCGTTGTGGCGAAACCCAGCGTTCAGTTATTGCATCGCGCTCGCGCCCACTGTATAGCATCTTTACCCGTTTCTTACGAAACAGGGCGTCAGCGATTTTTCTGAAGATATCTACATCGATAAGACGCGGCGCCATCTGTAAAATACGAATATTTTTATCGATCTCGGTTACTGCGATTCGTTGATTTTTCAGTAGCTCATCCAGCCGTTTACGTAATGGCGCCAAATACGGCTCCAGTATTCCCGGTTGTAGTTTGGATAGCAGTTGTTGTGTTGTTAGTAATGCGAAAATTTCTTCTGCGCTGAACCAGAGTCCGGGTAATTCGTACAGTGGTGTTTCATTTGCATCGTAATAATAGCCATTCTGCTGCCGATTAAATTTTATTGGCGCACCAAGAAAATATCGCATATCAGCAATCACTCGTTTAGCCGTCGCAGCGGAACATTCCAGCTTATATTCCAGATCATTGCGTGAAACAGGCGTTCTTCTATTAGATAGAATTTTATGTAATTCAAATATCCGATCAAAGCGATCCATCTGCCTGGCCTTTTTTATAAAGAGAAACAGTATATCATCGTTACTCTATAACTTGTTCAATACTCAGTTGAGCAAAATTATATTGGGCAATAAAAAGAAACTTTTAATTTGAAACAGTATAGGGAAAGATGATTATCGAAGATGAAAATAGTGCAACAGATTAGAGAACTAAAATAATTTATTCTTTAATTTTAAAAATTATATTTAGTTTATCCAAACATAATCTCATAGGTTATCCCATTCTTACTCCTTCCTGTTTTCCCTCTTTGTGAAGAGAAATAGAGACGCTTTCCATCTGGAGAGAATGCAGGGCCAGTAATTTCGGATCTATCCTGGCCGTAAATTTGCACGAGAACATGCGGCTGGTAATTATGATCCAGTGCGATAATTTGCATATTATCACCGTCTTCTGCGATTAAGAGTTCGCCGGATGGTGACACCTCAATATTATCAACGCCTCTGAGTAAGGGTTGTTGATAATCTGCTGCATCATAAACTTTGGATATTAGACCGGTATTAATATGGTATTGCCAAACTACATTATCTATTTTTGTTGTGAAATAAATTTTCCCATCATGATAGACAATACCTTCGCCGCCTTTAAATCGAGCTGCTTCTTCAATCTGATAACGCGTTGGTTTTATTTTAGCTAAAGGATCGTTTATTTTTTTCCATAACAATACATTTTTATTTGCAACAGCAACTTCAAGAATACCTGCTGATAGTTCACCTTTTGTATCCGGTTTAAATCGATACAGGCATCCATCTTTTACATCTTCCGTCATATAACAAATATGAGACTTTGGATCGACGGCAACAGCTTCATGATTAAATGAGCCCATTGCGGGTCTTACTTGCGCCTGTTTCTTACCTTCCGGATCACATTCATACACTTGTCCTTGATCGCCGTATTCCTCGCAAGACAACCAGGTGTTCCAGTGTGTTTTACCTCCCGCGCAATTACGAGAAGTATTATTTAAAATAGAATAGGCATCAACTATATCGCCTTTACTATTAAAACGAATAGCACTAGCACCACCTCGTTTTTTACTCATTTCACTATTGGAAACGTATATCCAACCATCAGCTTCAGTCGAAAAACAGGCGCCACCATCCGGCGCACTATGCCATAGAAATGATTTATTGCTGATTACCGACTTGCTCGATTGAGCAACTAATCGTATCGAACTGCCTTCGGGTATTGCAATGTTATGTGCTTCATCGAGATAAAGCTTTTTATTTAAAGCGGTGGCAGCATTGAAGCCAATACGCGGCACTGCCAAACTGGCAAGACCGAGCATAGCGTACTGAGTAAACTTGCGGCGAGATATAAGCGACTTCATTAACTGTTTTTTAAACGAATAATCTGTATTTATTGTTACAAAATACTAATCAGCCAAACTAATAATCTGGATCATACATGTAATCTTTGATTCTCTTTTCCAGATCCTCTGGCCTTTCTGTTTTTGTTGTTTTGCTAGCATAAGCATGCTCTGCAACTGCCAAAGCAATATTGTATGAAACTTCTCGAATTTTATTCAAAGGTGGATATATCATACCTTTATCCAGATCATCCTGACTTACTTGTTCTGCTAAAATTTGTGCTGCTGTTAAAAACATATCTTCTGTAATAACCGAAGCCTCGCTAATGATTGCTCCAAGACCTATGCCTGGAAAGATATAAACATTATTGCCCTGGCCTGGAGTAAATTTCTTATCACCATAGCTTACTGGCGCAAAGGGGCTGCCGCTGGCAAAGATAACTTTACCCTGACTCCAGTCATATGCTTCTATCGCAGTACATTCCGCACGTGAAGTTGGGTTGGACAGTGCAAAAATAGTTGGGCGTTCATTCACTTTCGACATTGCTTCAACAACATCATGAGTAAATGTATTCGGTGCGCCCGTTGCGCCAATTAATACATTAGGCTTAATTTCATTGATTGCATCAATAAAACCGAGTGATTCATGTTCATGCATATAAGGCTGATTATGCGGCAATAAGCCTTTCCTTCCTTTTACCAGCAAGCCTTCAATATCAACAAACCATAAACGTTGTCTGGCTTCACTCTCTAACAGGCCTTCCTGTTGCAAGGCATAGCATAATAAATCAGCAATTCCTGTTGCAGCCGATCCTGCTCCCAAAAACATGATTTTCAACTCTTTGAAATTTAATCCAGAAATCCGTGTACTGGTATAAATGCCCGCTAGAGCGACAGCTGCTGTACCTTGAATATCGTCATTAAAACAAAGCACCTGATTTCGATATTTATTGAGTAAAGAATAGGCATTAGGTGTTAGAAAATCTTCAAACTGAACCAAAGCATCGGGAAAAGTCTCCTTTACTGCCTGAATAAACTCATCAACAAAATCATTATACGCATCACCGGTTATTCTGTTTTGGCTTAGTCCCAGATAGTAAGGGTCATGAAGATATTCAACATTGTTAGTTCCAACATCAAGCATGATCGGCAAACATTGATACGGCTTGATTCCCGCACAAGCAACATACAAAGCTAACTTTCCGACAGGTATACCGATGCCATTGGTCCCCAGATCGCCTAGACCAAGTATGCGTTCACCATCGGTAACAACAATGATTTTTATATCGCTATACGGCCAGTTTTCTAATACGTCTTTAATTTCACCTTTATCTTCAGTTGTTACATACATGCCTCTGGATCGTCGAAACATATGCGCATATTCTTTGCAAGCCTGCCCCACTGTTGGCGTATAGATCAAAGGCATGATTTCTTCAATATGATTAATAACTAACTTATAAAATAATTGTTCATTTCTGGCTTGCAATGCAGTTAAAAAAACATATTTTTCAATGTCGTCTTGTTTACGACGCATGTTTTCAAGCGTTCTTTCTATTTGAACTTCAGGCGAAAGAATTTTCGGAGGCAGGAGACCGCGTAATTTATAATACTTTCGTTCTTCCATGGAAAAGGAAGTACCTTTATTAACGGAAGCGCTATTAAGCGCCATAAATCCGGTTAGAGGTTTCTTCTTATCCATGATTTGTAAAGCCTATTATATTTGCGGAAAACTGTCTGCATGCTTTTCTACCCATTCCATTGCTGCTGCTTCACTTGACAGTTCTCGTCCTTCATTATGCAAAAGTTCATTCCGATAATGTTCAATATGACATATCTGCTCAACCATGCGCAGCAAAAACATTTTGTCTTTACTTACAATAAACTCAACACCCACTTCATACATACCATTACTAGGCTTACACCATACAGCCACGCCATTAATCTCAAAATCAGGATCGATGCATTCAATCGTCATCTTCACCGAGCAACCTTTTTCAACAGGCTCAGAGCAAAGACAACTAACACCACCAAAACTAACATTGTTCAATGTATTTGTTTCTGGCGTCACATCCCTTTCTTGTTGTATTAGCTGAATAGGAATGCTTGATGGATGACGAATAAATTCTCTCAATAAACAACTCCGGCGCCTGGAAATTTGTTCTTACATCCTTTATCGGCAAAAAATTACTATTTAAATAAAAAAAGGCCATATAGGCCTTTAAATAAATTGAAATAGCAGTTCTGATTCTAGTATTTCATTTCTAGCCAAAACTAATTTTGTTCTCAAGGTTAGTTCTTGAATCGGCATTACTCAATGCTTCTTCCAGTTCGATACGACCTTCTTTGTACAGCGTCAATAACGCTGCATCAAAAGTCTGCATTCCTTTCTGACCGCTCTCAGCCATAGCGACTTTAAGTTCATCAATATCACCTTTTAAAATAAGTTCCTGTATATGTGGTGTATTAATAAGAATCTCTATCGCCGCACAGCGTTTCCCGTCAACGGCTAATACCAGTCGCTGTGAAATCACAGCTCTAATATTCAATGACAAATCCATAAATAATTGTTTATGCATGTCTTGCGGAAACATATTAATCACCCGTTCCATGGCTTGATTTGAGTTATTAGCGTGCAAGGTAGAAATGGCAAGGTGACCCGTATTCGACAACTCAAGTGCAGCTTCCATAGTAATCCTGTCTCGAATCTCACCGATTAGAATTACATCGGGTGCTTCACGCAAGGAGGCCTTAAGTGCATTCGCATAAGATTCTGTATCAACACCAACTTCACGTTGGTTCACTATAGATTTAATATTAGGATGACTGAACTCGACTGGATCTTCTATCGTTAAGATATGGCCAGACATATTTTCATTGCGATGATTAATCATCGCCGCCAAAGTTGTTGACTTACCGGAACCCGTTGCGCCGACCATTAATATAAGACCACGCTTGTTTAAAATAAGCTTCTCTAATATGTCAGGAACACCAAGCTTATCTAACGTTGGAATCTCATTCGGGATACGACGCATGACTACACCCACATCACCTCGTTGGCGAAAAACGTTAACTCGAAAGCGCGCTTTATCTGCCAGAGGGATAGCAAAGTCACATTCCATCCTGTCTTCAAACTGCGCGATTTGATGCTCATTCATTATTCCGTATGCTGCGGCCTTGGTCAGTTCACCCGTTAGTACCGTCTTACCTACGGGAGTGGCTTTGCCTTCTATCTTGATTTTGATCGGGGAATTAGTCGTCAGAAAAATATCCGAGGCATCTTTTTCGACCATCAATTTTAGATAAGGTGTAATGTCCATAACTGCTAAGTACCGTTTTTTGTTGTTTTTCTATAATTAATTACTGGATAATTATTAACGCATCATGCCTGATTCTTCTTCAGATTCTTCCAGGCTAAGGTGATCCAAGCCTTCCAATGCATCTTTTCCTTTAGATTCCTTGCCTTCTAGCTTAATCCGCAAACGTAATTCATTCATTGAGTCAGCATTACGTAAGGCATCTGTAAGCTTGATTTTATCCGCTTCGTATAAATCAAACAGCGCCTGATCAAAGGTTTTCATTCCCAGCTCGTTTGATTTGGACATGATGTTTTTAATTTCATGCACTTCACCCTTAAGGATTAAATCTGAAATCAAAGGTGAGTTTAAAAGAATTTCAATTGCGGCAGCCCGCCCTTTACCATCAACTGTTTTTAACAAGCGTTGCGCAATAATGGCTTTCAGGTTGAGTGATAAGTCCATCAATAACTGCATTTTTCGTTCTTCCGAGAAAAAATTGATAATACGATCCAGCGCCTGATTGGCACTGTTTGCATGCAAGGTTGCCATTGCCAAATGACCCGTTTCAGCAAAAGCAATACCAAATTCCATGGTATCCTTATCACGTATTTCACCAAGCAATATCACATCAGGCGCCTGACGCAGTGTATTTTTTAAGGCTATCTCCCAATCGTCAGTATCCACGCCTACTTCGCGTTGCATAAGTATGCAGTTTTTATGCGGATGGACATATTCAATAGGATCTTCAATGGTAATAATATGGCCATAAGTGTTGGCATTACGATAATCAAGCATCGCCGCCAAAGAAGTTGATTTACCAGAGCCGGTACCACCAACCATAATAACCAGACCATTCTTGGTCATAACCACATCTTTAAGTACTTCCGGCAAACCCAATTTATCGAGATTTGGCACTTCCGTTTCAATCACACGCATGACCAGACCACAAAAAGTTTGCTGTATAAATGCGTTAGCACGGAAACGACCAATGCCGACCGGTGCTACCGCGAAGTTACACTCTTTGGTCGCTTCATATTCCTTTAACTGCTTGTCATTCATGACAGCATAAACAAGTGCTTTTGTATTTTCTGGAGTGAGTTCAGTCTTGGAGACGGGTGTCATCTTGCCATGTATTTTCATGGCTGGAGGGAAGCCAACTGTGATGAACAAATCGGAGCCGCCCTTCTCAATCAACAGCGTGAGAAGATCACGCATAAATTTTATCGCCTGTTCTCTTTCCATCTAACTCTCTCCCAATTCAGGAATTAGTACAATTGTAGGTAGGGTGCCTTAAAAATTATCCTTATTAGCCGCTTTCGACATGGCTTCCTGTCGTGTCACCACATTTTTCTTAACTAATTCTTGTAGATCTTGATCCAGCGTCTTCATGCCATATTGCTGGCCAGTCTGAATGGCTGAATACATCTGCGCAATCTTGTTTTCTCGTATCAAGTTACGAATAGCTGGCGTACCGATCATTATTTCGTGTGCTGCAACACGACCACCGCCCTGTTTTTTCAATAATGTTTGAGAAATAACACACTTCAATGACTCAGATAACATAGCTCGAATCATGTCTTTTTCTGCTGCTGGGAATACATCGACAACACGGTCAATGGTTTTTGCCG
>CAYTIZ010000090.1:0-9184 GCA_964437885.1 uncultured Enterobacteriaceae bacterium | reverse complement strand
CCTTGATCAGATTAATATTGCCTTAACTGAACAGAAACGCAGTAAGGAACATCTAGGAAAAATTCTTGTTCGCCTTGGTTTTGCTACAGAAGCTATCATTCGCGATGTTATTGGTGGTGTTATTGGGCAAGAGAGTATTGATCTCAGTTCAGCAGTTGCCGATAGTGAAGCTGTTCACATGGTTCCAAAGGACATGGCGAGGCGCTTACGAGTACTGCCGTTAACATACGATAGTCAGCGGCGCATATTGACTCTGGCAATGGCGGATACGTTTAATGTTGTTGCGCTAGATCAAATCAATACTCACCTTGGTGGTAACGCAGAGGTTATTCCGGTACTGGCGAGTGAAGCTGAAATTGAGAAAGCGATAGATCAATTTTATGGTTTCGAGCTTTCTGTTGACGGGATATTACATGAAATTGAAACAGGTGAGATTGATTACCAGAGTCTGGATGCTGCATCTGATGAATATAGTCAGCCTGTTGTTCGATTAGTTAATGCTCTGCTTGCTGATGCAGTAAAGCGTAATGCTTCAGACATTCATTTTGAGCCTGAAGAAGGCTTTCTTCGTTTTCGTTATCGTATTGATGGTGTTTTAAGGCAAGTCCGTAGTCTGCATAAAAATTACTGGTCGGCAATTGCCGTTCGAGTAAAGGTTATGTCGGGGATGGACATTGCAGAAACAAGAGCACCACAAGATGGACGTATTTCTTTATCGTTATCAGGACGACCTATAGATTTTCGTGTTTCTACATTGCCTACTGTGCATGGTGAAAATATCGTTCTTCGTGTATTGGACAGACAGAAAGGCATCGTTTCTTTTGATCAACTTGGTTTGAAAGAAGATGCGCAAAATACACTTAAATTAATGGTTGCCAGGCCAGAAGGTATTATTCTGGTTACTGGGCCAACTGGTAGCGGCAAAACAACAACACTATATTCAATACTGAATTACCTCAATACCGAGTCTGTCAATATCATGACTCTGGAAGATCCAGTTGAGTATCCGACGACGATGATTCGGCAAACGTCTGCTAATGAAACTTCCCGGCTTGATTTCGCCAGCGGCATACGTTCTTTAATGCGTCAGGATCCGGACATTATTCTTGTTGGTGAAATACGCGATGAAGACACAGCTAGTATGGCTTTTCGTGCAGCGATGACAGGCCACCAGGTATTTTCAACCCTACATACAAATTCGGCTTTGGGTTCTATTCCCAGATTACTCGATATTGGTGTCAAGCCAGATATTATTGCCGGTAACATTATCGGCATTATTGCGCAGAGGCTGCTGCGGAGTTTATGTACATCCTGCAAAGAATCTTATGTGTTAGAAGAGTGGGAACGTAATTTACTTGGTTTGAAAGCAACGGATAAGCAAAAAGAAATTTATAGAGCCAAAGCTTGTAGCGTGTGTGAGAAACACGGTTACAAAGGACGGATTGCACTTCAGGAAGTATTGCATTTTAATTCAGACCTCGATGAATTAATTGCGCGCAAAGGGACTCAACGGGACTTATTACGTATGGCTTTGTCAAAAGGTTTCAAAACCCTGGCAGATGTTGGCGCAAGTCGGGTACTCGATGGAACAACCAGTCTTGAAGAGATGTCAAGAGTTGTTGATTTAACAGCCAGATTGAAAATGAATTAATTTATGCAAGCTTATCAATACAAGGCGGTAGATAAAAATGGTCGTGTAAATATTGGTCAGGTCGAAGCTGCAAACATTGCTGATTTGGAAATGCGTCTTAGCAAGTTAAGTCTTGATTTGATTAATTATAAAGAGGTCAAATCTGGTGGCAAAAGCATTTCAGGCTCTGGTATCAAACGACGTGATCTGATTACCTTTTGTTTTCACTTTGAACAAACTTCTCGTGCCGGTGTTCCTATTCTGGATAGTTTACAAGATTTAAGAGACAGTAGTGATAACCCCAGAATGGCAGAAGTGACAAATGCAATGATCGAATCTATTGAGGGTGGTAAAACTCTGGCAGAGGCTATGGCAGATTTTGAGGACGTTTTTGGAAAGATATTCACTAATTTGGTCAGGGCTGGTGAACAATCCGGGCAAATTAGTAAGGTGTTCGAAGAGCTTGGTGCCAGTCTTAAGTGGCAGGATGAACAAGCTGCTCTTACTAAGAAATTGCTAACCTATCCGGCATTTGTCGGTATCGTTGTTGGTGGCGTTGTTTTCTTTTTAATGACGTATCTGGTACCAGAATTATTGCGCTTCATTAAAACAATGGGTCAGGAATTACCCGTCCACACAAAAGTACTTATTGTTGTTTCAAATATCTTCGTAAATTACTGGTACATCATATTATTGATACCTGTGATTATAGTTATGGCTATTCAGATAGGCATTAAGACAAGCCCTGCTTTTCACTTAAAATACGATGAACTAAAGCTAAGAATCCCAGTGATTGGCCCGATACTTAAAAAAATTATATTAACCAGACTATGCAGTTTTTTTGCGATTATGTATTCGTCAGGAATTACGATTATTGAATGTATAAGAACAGGGGAAGAGATTGCCGGTAATAAGTCGGTTGAAAAAGCTATGCATCAGGTTGGCCAATCAATTGCTGATGGCACGACATTAAGTGACAGTTTTGAAGCCGCTGGTTTATTCCCTCCACTTGTACTTCGTATGATTCGAGTTGGTGAAAACACGGGTGCTTTAGAGAATGCTTTGTCGAATATAAGTTATTTTTACACACGCGATGTAAAAGAATCCATTGAACGACTTCAGTCGATGATTGAGCCAGTCATGACTATTGTTCTAGGTGCTATTATTGCCTGGGTTATGTTTTCAGTTTTAGGACCAATTTATGACCTTATTGCAAATGTCAAAATCTGATTTTTTTAACAGACGCGCACTGTTTATCAGTGCTGATAAAATGTCCGTGTATCATTGGGATAAAGGTGAACTCGGCAGTTCATACTTGTTTGAAACTGATGTTGGTGGTCGTGAAAATTTTGAACGGTATCTGAAAGAATCTGAAAATACAGCAATGACTATTGTGGTTGATGTCATTGAAGAAGAATTTCGCGAAGATACGATCCCTCACGTTTTTGGCTCAGATAGACAGGCACTGATAGAACGCAAACAATCTCGCTTATTTCGAGATGCTAACTATGTTTATGTGCAGAGCCAGGGGCGTGAAGAGGAAGGACGACGAGATGATCGTCTGATGTTTATAGCATTAACAAATAATGAAATTGTAAAACCCTGGATAGAATTACTGGATAAGTATAAAGTGCCTTTGAAAGGTATACTTTCTGTTCCTACACTACTGCAATCGTATATTAAAACATTACCGGATATTTCGGATCACGCACTGCTTGTCACTATGCAGAGCATCAGTGGCTTAAGGCAAACTTTTTTTCAGAAAAAGGAAATAAAGATTAGCCGTCTATCAAAATTACCTCGTTATGGAACAGAGTCGTATGCACCAAGAGTTGATTCTGAGGTTGAAAAAATTCAGCGTTATTTGAATAGCCTTCGTTTGATTCCCAATGATACTTCTCTGGATGTATACGTATTTGCGAATAAAACAACATTAGATGCATTAGAAAAGAAAAGAATATCATCGCCGATGATGCGTCGCCATTATTACGATATAAATAAACTATTTAAATCCGATCAGGCGGATACAAGTCAATCTACTCCATTTTGTGATCGATTATTAATGCACCATTTATTGAGGACACAAGTAAAAAACTGCTATGCGTCTTCTGAAGAAATGCGTTATTTGAAAATGCGTAATATGCGCTATGCTATGAATGTTGCCAGTGCATCATTGTTGTTTTTTGGCTTGATATATAGTGGTTTAAATTTTATGAGTGGACTAACTTATAAGCAGGATAGTGAATCATCAAAAAACAAAGCTGTTTTTTATCAAGCACGTTATGACCTTGCCAGAGAGCGTTTGCCTAAGACACCTGTTGAGCCAGCACAAATTAAAGTTGCAGTTGATGCAGTAACTACTCTGGAAGAATACAAGTCCACGCCATATGAGATGTTAAGTTTTATAGGTAAAGGTCTGGAAAAATTTCCGGACATCAAACTGGATGATTTAAACTGGAGCTTTAGTCTTGACCCAAACAAGGGAACAGTAAGCTCTTTAAACAGTAATGGTGTCGATTTGTCAGCAACATTGCCCAATGTTGATAATGAAGTGAAGTATTATCAGATATCTAATTTTGATGCTCACATTGAACCATTTAATGGAAATTATCGAGAAGCAATAGCTATGGTAAATGAATTTGCTGAAACACTTCGTGGCTTTGATTCAACATATTCAATTAGTATTGAATCATTTCCTCTCGATATAAGTTCAACTGCTACATTGCAGGGTAATGCTAGTTCTTCAGGGAAAGCAGCTTTGTTCTCCTTAAGAGCAGTGATAGGAGTGAACTAATGGAGGATAAGAATGAAATAGATTGGAGCATCCTCAAAAAATCTCTTATTTTTCTTTCTCTGAGCCTTGTTATATCGAGCACATTAATTGGCGCAAGCTATTATTTCAATAGTAATTTAAATAAAGAATATAATAATAATAAATCAATTTTTCAATCTATTAGTCGACGGTACCTGGATGTTGACCATGAAGAAAAATTATTGCGCGATTACTATCCTCAATTTGTTGAGTTATATAGGCAGGGAATTATTGGGCGCGAAAAAAGATTAAATTGGATAGAAGCGTTACGGCAAGCGAGTGAAAAAATCAGGTTGCCTTCATTAAATTATTCAATAAATTCACAAGAAGAACATATTCCGGAATATAGCATTAACTATAGTGGTTATACTCTATACCGTAGCAGTATGGAGCTTAACCTTGGTTTGTTACATGAAGGCGACTTGTTTAAATTGATGGATTATATGAATCGAGCTGCGGATGGGATTTACACAATATCTGAGTGTTCATTTAGCATGAAAGGAAGAGAAATTAAATTTGAAAAGAATTCTGCCAATATTTCTGTTCAATGTTTGTTGAATTGGATAACTATTGATCTACCTGGTGGTCAGGAGATCAAGATCGGATGAAAATATTATATATTCGTGATACTTGGAAACATGTGTTTAGAGTATGTCATCTACCCTGCGTTTGGCTTGGGTCAGAGCATCGTCAAGTAAAGAAAAAAGGTGACCAAGAGAAATGATTTATTTTACTGTAGATCGAGAAGGCTTGAGTAACGCTCTAACCCAGAGTAGATGCTTAATATTGTTGATGCTCATAAATTTTATTTTAACCAATCCAGTTTATGCTGATAATTTAGGCAGGATATATACTTCTGCTGATGAAAGAAAAGCATTAGAAAAAATAAGATACACAAAAGAAAAGCCAAAAAAGATTGAGGTGGCGGCTGAGATTGAAGAGATCATGGAACCTCTAAAGGTAGAAAAAGAAATAATAATGCGTGACGCTATTATTTTAAAAGGTCTGGTTCACCGTAGTGATGGGAAAAGCACCGCATGGATTAATGACAGCAATACCTTTGAAGGTGATTTGGAATCGCAGTTTATTCAAGTGCCTGATAACAAAATTAAATCTGATCAAGTCACTATTATTATGCCTGATGACAGTACAAATGTAGTATTAAAAGTTGGTGAGGCTTTTACACCCGAACCAATAGAAAGGGATGTCGTTGAGACAAACAATACTGAAGACGATAGATAAGTTTGAGAAGGCTTATGACCTTACATTCAGTAATCAAATATAAATCACAGCGAGGGGCCGCGTTGTTGATGTTTATGTTAATTCTTATACTGGCTTCATCCTATTCCTTCCTCAATAAAATAAATGCTGCTACAAAACCACATTTGAGACAAGAGGCAACCAGTAGGATATTAGCAGAAGCAAAACAGGCATTAATAAGTTATGCAGTTACTTATCCTGATCGAGTAAATTCAAATTTTGGTCCCGGTTATCTGCCTTGTCCTGATATTAACAATGATGGCAGTGCCGGCGGGGCTTGTTCATCTGGTGGGAATACAACTATCGGAAGATTTCCCTGGGTGACACTTAAGATGAATGATTTAAGGGACAGTAGTGGACAATACCTATGGTATGCATTATCAGATAATTATAGAAATAACCCAAAGCTAGAACCATTAAATAGTGAGACCTCCGGCCAGTTATGTATAGATGTGAATTTTGATGATGATTGTGAAACTGCTGCTGATGGTGATGTTGATGATATCGTTGCGATTATTATTGCACCTGGCGCGCCAGTAGATGGACAAAATAGAGATCCTGCTGAAAAAGTTATCGCCAATGAAATAAGTAATTATCTTGAAGGTAATAATAGTAATTTTGATACTGTATTTGTAACGTATGACGACGACGGCGATGGTGACGGTAACCTTGAAGATGAAGACTTTAATGACACGATCGTCATAATTACTCGTAAGGAATTAATGGAGCAGGTTGAGAAGCGTATATTAGGCGAAGCAAATCAAATATTATCTAATTATTTTTCTACTTATGGTGCATACCCTTGGTTATCAACTTTTGCTGACCCGAAAACAACTGAAAAGCGCCTTGTTGGTGAACATAGTGGTGCTGATGGCCAATCAGATCTAACCGATACGTCGGTAGATTTTACGCAATGGGGTGTTGCTAATAGTGATGTTGTCTGGAATATAACGGATGGATCATATGGTACTGTTTCCGCAGTTACTGCTACAACTTTAACTATTGCAGGTGGCTTAAGCTTTGGTACGGACAATGACTTTGACACTGATGATGTGTATTTTGTTGATGTTACTGCCATAACTACTGGTTTTACAGGAACAGCAACAGCTAGTAATGCATTAGTTCTGACCGATGCAACCAAGGACTTTAGTAAACTGGACATTAGTCCTGGTGACATATTGGAAAATATTACTGATGGATCCAGCGGTATTGTAAATGATGTATCAACTACAACACTAACAGTAAAAGCACTGACAGGCGGTACACTTAATACATTTACTATTAATGATAATTACCAAATAAGAACGAGTATGGGTAGAGCAACTGCCGATACAGATGCTAATGGACTTACATTAGAAGATACGAGCGTTAATTTCACTGTTATGGGCATACAGACAGGAGATTTGATCCGAAATATAACAGATGATTCTTATGGAAGAATTTCTAATGTTGCGGCAAATAGCTTAACTGTTTCTGAATTACTTTTTGGCACAGATAATACATTTACTGTAAATGATTATTATAGTTTGCCACGGTTAAATAGCACTACTAATACACGTCAAGGTCTTCTCAGTCTGCAAGAATTAGGCGAACCCTTTAAAACAGATTTGAATTTTGATTGGACAATTACAGCTAATGCTACAGACATTACTGTATTAAATTCTGGGATTTTACAAAATTATATGCAGAACTATGCAGCAGCAGGGTCAGAAGTGTTTGATAATTCTGTTGGAACCTGTATCTGGATTGCATCAAACTTTGCAGATTGCTTTAGCAGTTATAAAGATTTTGTCAATATTTCCGGAAATCTTACCTCTGGAAGTAACACCGATGTTATTACAGACAGCGCAGCTTTATTCAATACCAATGTAGTAAAACGTGGTGATATTGCACAAAATTATGATGATGAAACATTGGTTATTTCTGGTGCAGTGGATGCGGGTAATAGTGGTACAGTCACCGGCGCACCAACTAGCCTTACATTACAAGATACCAATAATGATTTTTTAAATGTGAATATTACTGTTGGCGATACGCTTTTTAATACGACAGACGGTTCGAACGGTATTATTGATTCGGTTACAGCAACTCAAATCACGGTATCTTCATTAAGTGGTGGAACTGACAGTATATTCGAAGTCGGGGACGATTATCAAATTGGGACTGAACCAACCATGTATGATGCAAGTGCTGATTTCAGTGTCTATGAACGCTACAGCTATTTAGTCCAAAATCAAACATTAGAAGCTGAGCTGGGTGTTGGAAAAATACAAGCCATTATCATTGACAAAGAAGGAGTCGACACATTAATCGCCGGGAGTTATGTCGGTGAATCTTCAACGCCGATGGAATTTAGACCGGGCGATAGTTATCGTATTTATCAACCGCGTCAATTCGTTGTTCAAAGTGTAGCTAGCGAAACGCAGTTAACTGCAGATAATTATACATCGGGCACTAATCCTGATTTTGATAATGGTGAGTATTATCGCGTGATGCCGGCAGCAAACTCGCAAAATTCCAATCTTTTTTGGCAAACTACCTCAAGCGGCCAAGATATATTGCTCGATTTTAATGCAGATTTTGTTAATGATGGTGTCGAAGTGGGGGACATTGTCGAAAATCATGCCGGTGCATTTGGTGAGATTACTGCTGTGACTGGGCAAGTTATATGGACCGTTTTGTATGGTGGCACGTCCCAAAGCTTTTCAAATGGCAATCAATATACTGTTTATTATGATTATGTCTATTCACGCAAACATGTACTTCATGCAAAGTTTCAGGGCACTCAGGCTACAAAAACCATAACAGAAGAACGGGCAAGGGATGTCTGTTTGGGATATAACGCTGACTGTACTGTAGTATCTACGGCTGTTAATTTCACAGGCAATACGGGTGTCCCTTTGTTTAGCATTACAGATTATCAAGAAGATGAAACAACCGAAGTTGGCTCTGCAACATTTACGCCGTCAGCGTTAAGTAGCGGAAATTTACTTGTCAGTAATATCGATTTTGGACTAAGTGAAATTAATGGTGATGTTACTTCCTGGTTTATTAATAACGATTGGCACAAATTGACCTATGTTGCTTATAGCGCCGGAGATGCGCCGGGTGCTGCAGCAGTATGTACAGTTGTAGGCGGTGATTGCCTAATAATTAATGATGTTCAATCAGCAACACCAAATAATCCTCAATCAACAACGCCAAATGCTAATATACGTGCCTTAGCTATTATTGCAGGTAAGGAAACAAATAAAATATTAGATAGTGGCTGTCTAGCCTTGACAGAGACAACTCAAGACAGAACGAATGGGACGATTAATGAATATTTTGAATCAAATAACTGTGCTCAAGCAGATGATTTGTTTCAAGAGCAAATAAAGGCGAGCAATTTTAATGATCAGCTTATCGTTATCGATTCTCTTTGATATTAAGGTGAGCAATTGAATATTCAAATACAGAAAGGCTTTACTTTAATTGAACTA
>CAYTIZ010000089.1:2091-9201 GCA_964437885.1 uncultured Enterobacteriaceae bacterium | reverse complement strand
TGCAGCGCGGTATTGGGGGCCTTTATCGCAGAATTGGCCTTTAGCATCAAAGGGATCTATGTTTTTCCAGAACACATCTAATAATTTTTCATAACTGACTTTTTCCGGATCATACTCTATACGTATTGCTTCGTAATGGCCGGTTGTCCCAGCTGAAGTTTGTTGATATGTTGGGTTTTCTGTATGTCCGCCGGTGTACCCTGAAATACTACTAATAACGCCATCTATTTTGTCGAAAGGTTTTTCCATGCACCAGAAACATCCGCCAGCAAAAACAACTGCGTCATTTTCTGCGAACGCATTAAATTGAATGCTGCACAACAATACAGCGATTATTAAACGGGACATGCTAAGGAGCCTCTAGCCTCGTAATTCCGGCAATGGTTTGTCGTCAGGAATAAATTTTAGGGCAAGGCCGTTGTTGCAATAACGCATGCCGGTAGGTTCAGGGCCGTCATCAAATATATGGCCTTGATGTCCGCTACAACGGATACAATGATATTCGGTTCTTGGCCAAATCAATTTTAAATCTATCTTGGTATCAACACGGCCTGCTATAGGCTGGTAAAAACTTGGCCAACCGGTTCCGCTTTCATATTTGGTTTTTGATTCAAATAGAGGCAAATAACAAGCAGCGCAGATAAAGGTGCCTGCCTCTTTTACTTTATTTAACGGACTGGAGTTTGGGCGTTCGGTCCCTTCATCGAACAGAATATAAAATTCTTGCTTTGACACTAATTTGTGCCAATCTTTCTCTGATTTGTCTAACGGGGTTAAATTTAATTCTTTATTGATTGCATGGGCTAAAAGAGCAGGGCTTGCGATTAAAAATACGCCAGCTATGCCGCCCGCCTGAAATAGAAATTGTCTACGCTGCATGTCTTTTCTCCTGGAGTGCTTTTAGAGACCGCAGATTAATGGTTCGGTTCCATGGCTCAGCTTAATAACAGGAAATAAAAACCACTATAGCCCCTTGAACAGGAAAGCGATTTTAAATGACGTCCACGATTAACGGAACGTAATGATCAATCAACAAAAAGGCGAACATAAACATTAAATATACTAATGAATATGAAAAGGTTTGCATGGCCAGACGATCTGCATGGTCATACTGCATGCGGATAGCGTAATAAAGAAAACCGACGCCAAGCAAGACCGCCCCCACCAGATAGAACAAGCCTGACATGCCAACCAGATAAGGCAACAAGGAGACAATGAATAATACGATGGTATACAATAATATTTGTAAGCGTGTGAATTTAACTCCATGGGTAACTGGTAACATCGGTATATCGGCCTTGGCATAATCTTCACGTCGATATATTGCTAAAGCCCAAAAATGTGGCGGCGTCCAGGCAAAGATAATGAGAAACAATAATAATGAATTCGGATCTAATGTTCCGGTAACGGCGGTCCAGCCTAATACCGGTGGAGCAGCTCCAGCGGCACCACCAATAACAATATTCTGTGGTGTCGCGCGCTTTAGATACATAGTGTAGATAAAAGCATAACCAATAAGTGATGCTGCGGTTAAAGCTGCGGTAAGCGGATTAACCAGAAAAGCCAAAATCCCCATAGAAATCGTGCCCAGAAACCAGGCAAAAATGATAGCGTTTAGGATGCTAACCTTGCCTTCAGGTAAAGGACGTTTTTTGGTTCTTGCCATGATGGTGTCAATGCGATGATCAACAACATGATTAATTGCTGCGGCAGAAGAAGCGGCCATGCCTATGCCAACTGTGGCATAAAGAAGCACATCCCAAGGCACCATTGCTGGCGTGGCTAAAAACATGCCTACAATTGCCGTGAAGACAATAAGAGACACGACCTTAGGCTTGCAAAGAGCAAGATAGTCTTGCCACGCAACGCTAGATGCTTCGCTTATTGATTGTTCTTTCACGGAAAACTCCTCAATTTTTTTCTGGTATACAATGATGTAGCAGGCTCACCAAGGAAAGTAATAATAACGCAGCAACCCCATTGTGCGCTACCGCAACAGATAATGGTAGATGGAGCACAATATTGGCCACCCCTAACGATAATTGAGTTAGCAACAATATCAGAGCAGCTATACCAGTCAGTTTGACCAGCTTTATTCCCGATCGTATTGCCTGAACCGCCACAAACGATATGGTGACAAAGGTTATTATGGCGCCAATACGGTGCGCCATATGAATAGCTGTTCGGGCGCTACCATGCAGCACGCCACCTTCATAATCGACACCTAAACCACGCCAAAGAATAAAACCCTCGTTGAAATCCATATTTGGCCACCAAACGCCCTGACAGGTCGGAAAATCCGGACAAGCGAGAGCAGCATAGTTAGAGCTAGTCCAGCCGCCCAATGAAATTTGTAAAACTAATACAATTAATGCGATTACTGCCAAAGGCAATAATTTTCCATGTCCTGCACTTACGAATATGCCTTGTTGCGATTGTTGCCGTAATATTGTCCAGCACAACAGCGAAAGAATCGTTAATCCACCAAGCAAATGCAACATAACTATTACGGGCTTCAATAATAGCGTTACCGTCCACATGCCTAACATGCCCTGAAAAACAACTAACACGAATAGTGCCGAGGTAAAACTGCGCATGTTTGATAACGACGATTTTGTCCATGCCAATAAGGCCATAATTACAATTAAAAACCCTAAAGTACTGGCCGCGTATCGGTGTACCATTTCCTTCCATGCTTTGGCTTGATCGAGAGGCCTTACAACAAGGTTTTCGTTTGCAGCATCCACCTGTTTTGGCACAATCAAGCTTCCATAGCAACCCGGCCAATCAGGGCAGCCTAGCCCCGCATCAGATAAACGCGTATAGGCGCCTAAGACAATGACAATTAATGTCGAAATCATTGCAACACGTGCAACATTTAATAAAGTGTTATTCATTTTTTAATCTTCCTGGATCAGCCGATACGTGAGCTGCGCAACAGTTTTTTTAAATCTTTATAGATATCTCTTGGGTTTGCATCCGACTCATAACTCATCATTAAATTGCCGAGCGGATCAATAATATAAAGTCGATGCGCGTCTAAGGGATTGTCCGACTCATTTAATCGAAATTTATTTAATAAATCATTGATATCGATCATATCTGTATTAATAAATTGTTGGCCCCGGAAATCAACCAACAACTCTTTTAAATCACTTATCGGCTGTTCAGTTAACAGTAATACTTTTTGTATGCGCAAAGAATGTTTGTCCATAGAGAGATGGGTTTGACGCATTCGATAAATACCATTCTCGCAGGCCTTGTCGCACACACTAGCTACGTAAGCCAAAGTCCACTTCCCGTGTAAACTGTCTTTTCTGTCTTCCTTTAAAGGATCGATTAAAACCAAATCGCCCAGGGGCCTTGGCGGATCAATAAGACTCCCTTTATTAGACAAGCCCCTCATTTCTAGAAAATCGGTGTGATTAAATACGTACCACGACAATATTAATGGGCTAGTAAACATCACTACGACTAAAATAATCGTTAATTTATTATTGTTCTTTTTAACTTCTTCGCTCATGAATCTTGTTCCATTTTTTTAATATTTAAAACCAGATAAATAATTAATAATGCTATTGCGAATGCAAACCATTGAAATGCATAACCGAGATTAGTGCTTTCCCCCGATCCTGGTAAACGCCACTTTCTAAGATAGCCATGTTCGGAATCTGATTCTAGTCTAACAATATACGGCAATAACTTTGTCTTGGTTAATTCTTCCAGCTCTTCAATGTTTATTCGCTGTACGCGATACACCGTCTCACCCATTTGTTCCGGCGGCAATTCTTTTAATAGCAACCCTGTTTTTGGTATTTCCTTTACAACAGCTTTGATATCAACCTGTCCATTAGTCACAGATAATTCAGGAATCTTTTCGCGACCAGGGCCTGCTACTAACCAACCTCGGTTAACCAAAACAACTTTTTTGCTTCGATGCAGCTTAAAAGGCGTATAAACATAATAACCGGCATGGGTGTCTTCCACCTGATTATCTAGTAAGATTTGATATTGCTCTAAAAATTCTCCGCTTGCCTTCAGTTTCCGCCAGATAAGTGCTTGTTGGTCTAATTGATAATTTTTCTTCAGATTAAAATCAATTGCTTCAGATAATTGCCTGCTTTCAAATTCAGCATACTGCGTTCTTTTCCCTTCGGCACGATCCAGCTGCCATAAGCCGAGCGAAACAAACAAATAAAGCAACGCCAGGGTCAACAAGCTTGTTATAAGCTCCGGGCTAAAACACCGGTTTCCAATAATTAATTTCATTAAAGTAATGTTTGCTGGTTATACTGCTAGCATATCTCAACATTACTCGAGACAAGAATAATGGCAACACTGCTTTTTAAAATATACATCGTGATTATACTTCTCTCGATAGGCGCTTCATTGTTATCTGGGCTTTTTTTCCTGGCGAAAGATGACTCTAAATCCAACCGCTTGCTAACATCGCTTGCCTTTAGAGCATCGCTTTCTATCCTTCTGTTTGTTTCGCTATTTATTGGTTTTATGTTCGGCTGGGTTCAACCACACAGCTCAGGCTTCTAGCACTCTTTAAAACGGAGTTTTTTCAAAAGCTTAAATAGAAAAGGCGCTGCATTAGCAGCGCCTTTCATAAGCTGCGCCTTTATTTTAACTATATCCAATAAACAAAGATAAATAATCCCAGCCAGACTACGTCAACAAAATGCCAATACCAAGCAACTCCTTCAAAGGCAAAATGTTCCTTGGCTGAGAAATGACCTTTCATAGATCTAACCAAAATCACCAATATCATTATTGCGCCCATAGTCACGTGAAAACCATGGAACCCAGTCAACATAAAAAATGTTGAGCCATAAACGCCAGATTTCATCGTCAAATCAAGCTCATGATATGCATGCGAATACTCATATATTTGAAAATAAACGAAAATAAAGCCCAATATAACTGTTGCAGCCAACCACCAACATAAAGGGGCACGCTTATCTTTCTTCAGAGCATGGTGTGCAAAAGTAATCGTTACGCCACTAGTTAGCAAAATTGCTGTATTAATAGCAGGAATATCAAAAGCAGGGATAACTTCTTTGATTGCCAGATATTTTGATTCTACGCCTGCTAAGGTCATATCTGGCGTTGTTAATAATGGCCAAACGGCTTCAATGCCTTGTCGAAAATCTGGCCATAGAAAAAAGTTAGTCGCTAAACCTGCGCCTTCTCCTCCTAACCAGGGCACTGATAAAACCCTTATGTAGAAAAGAGCGCCAAAAAACGCTGCGAAAAACATAACTTCAGAGAAAATAAACCAGCTCATTCCCCAACGGAAACTGACGTCAACCTGTTTGCTATAATTGCCCGCCATGCTTTCACCAATGACATCAGAGAACCAACCGGCAAACATATAAATAACGGCGGCTATGCCCATTCCAAGAATAAACGTTCCGAAGCCCGATCCATTCAACATCATGCCGCCACCAATAAAAGTGACAAACAAGGCCAAGGTTCCAACTATCGGCCAACGACTTGGTTCCGGGATAAAATATGTGTCATGAGAGTCAGACATAACTATTCCTCTTAAATATATTTATTATTGTAATAGTACTTAACTTTTTGTCTTTGTCGCCTTAACTGCTTTCGTGTCAGATACTGTAACAGCGACATTATCGGGCACCAGAAAAAAAGTATATGATAACGTCATTACCAGAATGTCTTTCGGCAACTCTGAACCAACGATAAAACGAACTACCATTTCTTTGCGTTCGCCAGGCCCAAGAAGCTGCTGTGTAAAACAGAAGCATTCTGTCTTATCAAAAAACACCGATGCTATCTCTGGAGCAACGCTTGGAATAGCTTTTCCAAATACGGGCTTGTCCGATTCATTCTCAACAATAAAAACTGCTTCCGTCAACTTGCCAGGATGAACTCTCATCTTGTATTCCTTCGCCTTGAATTTCCAGGGCAAGGCAGGATCAATATTCGAATCAAACTCAACCGTAACTAAACGATCCTCGTCCACGCTTTCAGCGGCGACCCCTGACTGTGAAATAACGCCTGTTCTGCCGCCGATACCCGTTACTTCACAGACGATTTCGTATAGAGGCACCAAGGCAAAACCAAAACCAAACATAGCAACAGCAAATAAAGCCAGTTTTTTCGCTGTTTTTGTTGTGTTATTGGTCATGACTACATATACAGCATGACTATGCCGACATAAAAACCTGCTGCAGCCAAGCTTACTATAATGGCTACTCGCATGTTTTTTGCTGCCAATTGCTTTTCTGCAGCTGTTTTTTCATTGTCGCTCATGAATGCGCCGTTGCATCTGTTACTTCTGGTGGAGTGGTAAAACTATGGAACGGCGGAGGTGACGGCAGAGTAAATTCCAGCCCATGCGCACCTTCCCAAACTTCGTCCGTCGCTTTTTCTCCGCCGCGTACACACTTGATAACCACCCAGACTAGTATCAGTTGGCTCAGACCAAAGACGAAACCACCAATACTAATAATCGCATTCCAATCAGCAAATTGAGTACTATAATCCGGGATACGTCGAGGCATGCCCGCTAGACCGATGAAGTGCATTGGGAAGAACAGTACGTTGGCCGAAATAGTCGACAACCAGAAATGCCACTTGCCTAAAGTCTCGTCATACATATGACCGGTCCATTTTGGCAGCCAGTAGTAAACGCCGCCAATTATGCCGAAAATAATACCCGGCACGATGACATAGTGAAAATGCGCCACAATGAAATAAGTATCATGGTATTGGAAATCAACCGGGGTAATGCCCATCATTACTCCAGAAAAGCCGCCAATAGTGAACATGAACAAAACGCCGATAGCAAATAACATAGGCGTTTCAAACGTCATGGAACCTTTCCACATGGTTGCCGTCCAGTTGAAAACTTTCACGCCAGTGGGCACGGCAATCGCCATCGTTGCATACATAAAGAACAGCTCGCCGGCTAGAGGCATGCCAACAGCAAACATGTGATGCGCCCAAACAAAGAAAGACAAGAAGGCAATTGATGCTGTTGCATAAACCATTGAGGCATAACCAAATAGCGGTTTACGCGCAAAGGTTGGAATAATTTGCGAGATAATACCGAACGAAGGCAATACCAAGATATAA
>CAYTIZ010000089.1:1766-2060 GCA_964437885.1 uncultured Enterobacteriaceae bacterium | reverse complement strand
GAACCAGAAAATATGCTGGAACATAACTGGATCACCGCCGCCTGCAGCATCAAAGAAAGCGGTACCGAAAAATTTATCCGTTAATAACATGGTCACCGCACCAGCAAGAACCGGCATCGACGCTATCAATAAAAATGCGGTAATAATCCAGGTCCAGACAAACAAGGGCAGCCTCATGAAGGTCATGCCCGGCGCACGCATATTAAAGACCGTGGCAATAATGTTGATTGCGCCCATGATTGAAGAAATGCCCAGAAGATGGACTGCAAAAATCAAGAAAGGAAAACCGTCGCC
>CAYTIZ010000089.1:0-1736 GCA_964437885.1 uncultured Enterobacteriaceae bacterium | reverse complement strand
CTGGCGCACCACCTTCCATAAAAAAAGTAGCTAATAACAAGGTGAAGGCAAACGGAAGAATCCAGAAGCTCATGTTGTTCATGCGAGGCATTGCCATATCTGGCGCACCTATCATCATCGGAATCATCCAGTTGGCCAAACCAACGCCGGCTGGCATCAAAGCACCGAAAATCATGACTAGCGCATGCATTGTCGTCATAGAATTAAAAAACTGCGGATCAACAAATTGCATCCCTGGCTGAAATAATTCAGCTCGGATTACCATTGCCATGGCACCGCCGACAAAAAACATTGTCAAGGCAAACACCAGATACATCGTTCCAATGTCTTTATGATTCGTTGAAAACAGCCAGCGGCCTATGCCGGTTGGCTTATGATCATGATGATCGTCTTCGTGGACAGCTGCGTAGCTCATGTGTCTATCCTCAGGTTACTTAATCTATATAATTAAAATTGTTAGTGTTGTTATTATCGTGCTGCCTTCACTTCTGATGGCTGAACCATATCCCCGGTATCGTTACCCCATGAATTACGTTCGTAAGTTATTACTGCAGCAAGATCGACGTCGTTTAGCTGAGCTTTAAACGCTGGCATCAGATTTTTACCGCCAAGAACCATGCTCACATGTCCTTCTGCTGGCCCCGTTGCAATAGGGCTTCCAGCTAGAGCCGGAAATAAGCCTGCTACGCCCTGTCCTTCAGCCATATGACAAGCTGTGCAGTTTGCAGCATAAACTGACGCGCCTTTCTCCATCAGCTCGTCCATCGTCCATTCGCGGTCGCCGCCTGCGGCTGCGGCCGCTTGTTCAGCTTTCTTTTCTTCAATCCAGGCTGCGTATTCTGCTTTTGACACCGCATGAATAACGATAGGCATGAAACCATGATCTTTGCCGCACAGCTCTGTGCATTTCCCTCGGTAAACGCCCGGCTCTTCAATATAAGTCCAATTATCATTGATAAAGCCCGGTATCGCGTCCCGCTTCCAGCCTAAATCAGGAACCCACCAGGAATGAATCACGTCTGCTGCGGTGGTCAAAATTCTTATTTTAGTATCGACCGGCAGCACGATTGGATTGTCAACATTTTTAAGATAATTATCGATTGTGTTTGGATCAATGCCTGAATTTAACTGTCTGGCTTCATTGTCTTCCTGGGCTAGTGCGCTAAAAAAGCTGACGTCCTCATCAAGATAGTCATATTTCCATTTCCATTGATAGCCGGTGACTTTCAATGTCATTTCGGCATCACCGGTCTTTTCCATAAAAATCAAAACTTGCGTAGCCGGAATAGCCATGCCGATCAAAATCAAAATAGGAATAATGGTCCAAATAATTTCAGCTGTTGTACTGTGGTGAAATTGCGCAGCTATAGCGCCTTTTGATTTTCTGTGATGGAAGATTGACCAGGTCATGACAGAAAAGACAACGATGCCGATAACTGTCACAACATACAAAATGATCATGTGTAATTCGTAGACTCTATGACTAGTGGGAGTTACCCCTTCGGTCAAGTTGAGCGGATACTCGGCCAGAATAGCCCCGCTCGACAGAAATAATGAAACTGCAATTAGACCAAGCACAGTTCGTTTTAATTTATCGACTGACATACAGCATTCCTCAGCATTGATGGTTTTTGTAATGTTTCTTTATTATTGGTACGACTAATTCTTTAAATACAGTTCCGTTGCTTTTAGTGCTGCGAGCCTTTAACTTCGCGACCCTGTTTTCCTTAACTACC
>CAYTIZ010000088.1:0-9249 GCA_964437885.1 uncultured Enterobacteriaceae bacterium | reverse complement strand
AGAATTATTTTATCATTGGGCCGCGAACTCGTATATAAAGACTTGTGGCATGCGGTTGAGATTGCACAATTAAAAGAAACTGTTGAACAATTACCGAATAAACTGGATACCATCGTCGGGAGACAAGGAATAAGATTATCTGGCGGACAACGACAACGATTGGCAATTGCTCGCATGGTATTAAGCGAACCTAACGTTGTCATACTTGACGAAGCAACGTCGGCATTAGATGCAGAAACAGAATACCATCTGCACACTGCACTTGCTGATTTCCTCAAAGACAAAACAACCATCATTGTTGCACATAGACTAAGTGCTATTAAACAGGCTAATCATGTTTATGTTTTCGAAGCAGGAACAATCGGTGAACAAGGAACCCACGGCGAACTGCTCTCTCAAGATGGTTTATACTCTAAACTCTATGGCGTAAGACAGTCACATTAAAATAATATAATGTATATTTTTCGTGATCACAATTTTCTCTCAGATATTTCCTAACAGAACTGTTACAAACCGTGATCTGTCCTCTATTATTAATGAAAAATAAAATAACAACCGATAACTATGGCCATTGCCGAAAAATAAACTGTTATAGCTAAATAACTCTATTACATACATTGTAAATGTTAATTACCGAAACTAAAGGATAATTATAGTTAAATGAAAGGTGAGGTGATTCCGGCAAGTATTCTATTCCCAAAGATCCAATGGGATACAGTTAAAATACATGTTGCACAAAAATCAGGTGAAATACGCCCGATAGATGTATTTACTCGAGACTTTAATGAGTGGCAAAATATATGGAACGGAAACTATCACTCTAACCATTGCTGGAATCGAGATTATATCTTCTCGAAGAAAGCCTGAGGCCATGTTACCTAATATGTCAATTGCTGAAATTCTCCCGGAGTTATATGTGGGTGAGCATTTTCCGGGTTATTCGAATATAGACCACAGTTATGAGGTATTAGAAAAACTATGGCAAGAATCAAAACCTGATTGGTTAGCTGCATTGACGCATTGCCAAGGCGTGTATCTTATAACAGACACAAAGACAGGGCTTCGTTATGTAGGTTCTGCTTATGGAGAAGAAGGTATATGGTCACGATGGGGTGATTATTTCCGTACTGGAGGGCATGGAAATAATAAGCTAATAAAAAAATTATTGAATAACAAAACTAAAGTAAGAGACTATGCTAGAAAATATTTTAAATTTAGTTTGTTGGAGCAAGCATCTTCACGAGACAGCGACCAATACATAATAATGAGAGAAGCATATTGGAAACAGGCATTAATGACTCGCGGCAAATTTGGCCTCAATGATAATTAAATTAAAAAGTTATAACGTGCCGTTATGCATAAATTAAGAGAGTAATAAATGCCGGGATAATAGACAAAATGTGATGGTTTTTTCATGCGCAGTACGGCGAGAAGGAACTGAGAGTGAACATTCTCACTGGAGAAGTCATGTCAGGCGATTTTCCTCGTCGCGCAGAACAACTTGTATTAGAATGGTACGAACTTCGCAAAGATGAATTACTTGCTGATTGGGCTTTGGCCGAAGAAAGGAAACCTCTGCAAAAAATAGAGCCATTGGAATAAAATTATGACACCAAGATTGAAGAGTGCGAAATACATTGATGGTTACAAGATAGAAGTTTCGTTCACGGATGGTACTTCCGGTGTTGTTGATCTGGAAAATGAGCTCTGGGGCGAAGTATTTGAACCGTTAAAGGATCTTGAAAAATTTCAAGAATTTAAACTAGATCCGGAACTAAAGACTATTGTCTGGTCTACCGGAGCTGATCTTGCTCCAGAATTTTTGTACCAACAAGCTGCCGCATAACAAAATAAATTCACTCAGACGGCAAAAAACTGCCGGTAGAAAGCTCAACGTCCTGATGTTCCAATTATACGTCCACGTTAATCTTGATATGCCAAGGTTCATAACGCACGCCTAGCTGGTTGTCCTGCGGATATCGTAGTTTTAGATAGCCTAGTTCAGTAAGCCTTTTATATACCTCTGTTTCAGTAAAATGTACGGTAAAATTTAACTTACCATAGCCTGCCTGCCCTACATCAAAATCACCATTACCGTGAAAAGAATATCCAGGAGGAGCCAGAGACCGGGAAGCAAGCGAAAGATTGCCTTCTTTGCTATACACCTTGTTCAGAAACAATATAAACTGTTTCATCACGCCACGGATTCCAGAAGTCAGAACGACTTGATCTCCCAGTTCTTTTTTTATGTTTTCAAATATTTCAACTGACCGGTCTTTATATAAAAAATTACCGCTATAGGGGATTTTAATAACATCTTTCTTTTTGACCTGATCAGTAATTTCTTTTAGCGGCTTTTGTCCCAAAAAGCCGTATCGTTGCCCATCTTCATAGAAAATTGTCTCTAGAAAACCAAGTTCTGATTTAGTAAATTTACCGACTTTAGAATAATTACGTGCAAGTGACAGCCCATCAGGGAAATTCAATATATTGAAATTACCATATCCAACCAGTTTCTGAAGACGTCTCAAGCGCATCACTGTCGACTCGAATGTCGCATAGAGGCTACTGTCTACCTGAACGTCATCATCGTGTGGGATATTAAAGTTGTGTATCTTATGCAGATAATCTTTGAGTTCATCATCCGGAGATGCCTTTACACCTGCAAAATAACCCGGGATGGTTTTCGCCAATATTTCCGGAGCGATACCCAGCCCGACACAGCCCAAACCCAGAGTTTTTAATAAATGCCTTCTCTTCATGCTCTTAACCATTGAGACTTGTTGTTATATTGAGTATTCGTCAGCATAGCAGTTTTTTCAACGCTTACTTTATGAACTTACCATGATTTATGTTGGATAAGCCAGTGTAGCATTTAGCTGGTCTTTTTTGGGTAGAAATTTCCCAATAATTACGTCTGTACCCATAATTCCTGAAGCTTGAATGACAGCAACTGGCTTATAAAAACCAGCATATCCAGCTCTCCGCCAACGCCATATTGGTTTCGCTCACTACTGCCAAGGACAAATAAACCATACCAACTACCTTGTTTAATAGGAATAATTAAATTTGATTTAACTTTATCCGCATCCTTATTGAATAACATCTGTATTTGCTCCGTTTGCAGGCTACTGCATAGCGGTTTATTTCTATTGAGCATCTCTATAAACATGAATCGCAATTTCGATTCATTATTTAGACAGTGGATACCACCAATATGTCCCGCCTTTCTGCCAGAATCAAAAATTAATAATTTCACCCAACTTGCAGAAAACCATTCACCTAAATCCAATTTTAACAGACGATATAATTCGAGCTCTGTTTTCGTATTAAGAAGTTCAAATATAAATTGATAGATATGCTGCTGTAGATGATGTTGTGTTTTCGACAGCGTATCATTCTTTTTTATCAATTTTTCAAACTCATTATTCTCTTCACGCAATAAATCTACTTGACGTTCTATCAAGGACTGAACATTTCCTGACAATGCGTGAGGAATCGATAATTGCTTGAGTAAAGTAGGATTTTGTGTGAAAAAATCAGGATTTGAAGTGAGATAGGCAGCAACACTTTCGGCCGAAAGCGCTAACTCCTTATTCTTGTTATTATAGGTATATGCCACTATTTTTTAGTATAGGATATTTTTCTAATATCATTATTCAAATAAAAAGAACTATTTCACATTAATCACATTTGTTAATGCACCCTCTATTCTCTACTCTTCTCTTTATATGCATTATTAGTGCCTGCCAACGTGCGCCTGATGAATTATTTACCATCACCGGGCTTACTATGGGCACGACCTATTCCATCAAGTTTATATCGCAAAATAAAACTATAAAAAAAGAAACCATACGCGCCGATATTGAGCAAGTCCTTACTAATATTAATCATTCAATGTCGACCTATCTTTCTGATTCAGAGTTATCTCGTTTAAACCAGTCAAAAGTTAGCGACTGGCAAAATCTGTCCAAAGACCTGTATTTCGTTATTGAACATGCGAATAAAGTCAGCTTAATGACAAACGGAGCGTTCGATATCACGGTCGGATCTCTGGTCAATCTTTGGGGGTTTGGTCCTGATACTTTTACTAGAGAGATTCCTTCTGACCAGCTCATAGAGTTAACAAAACAATATAGCGGTTATGAGAAGATTCTGTTTAATAAACCATCAAATCAGATTTCAAAATCTGATCCTGATTGTTATATCGATCTATCAGGAATTGCCAAGGGTTTTGCTGTCGACAAAATCGCAAACTATCTCGATAAACAAGGATTTAAAAATTATCTGGTAGAAATTGGTGGTGAGCTCAAAGGTAAAGGAATTAATGCTAATCAAAAAGCATGGCAGATTGGGATTGAACAAGCAAAGTCACTTGAGCGCTCAGTTCAACGCATTGTTGGTCTGAATAATATCGCCATGGCAACATCCGGTGATTATCGAAATTATTTTGAAAAAAATGGCATTCGTTATTCTCATACAATTGATCCTGTTACCGGGAAACCCATCAAGCATAATCTTGCTTCAGTCACTGTATTGGATAAATCAACCATGCATGCAGATGCTCTGGCAACGGCCTTCATGGTTCTGGGAACGGGTAAAACACACGCATTGGCAAATGAATTTGGTATTGCTGTCTATACCCTTTCTAAAACCGGAAAAGGCTTTGAAGAAAGGTATAATGATTACTTTAAAACTTACTTATCCAACTAATGGGCGAAATTATTTTTCTATTATTATTGGCTCTTGCTATCTGGTTTTGGCAGGATACGTTACGTGCACGCGAAACGGCAGTGTCGCAAGCACGTCGATATTGCAAGGATATTAATTATCAATTTCTGGATGAAACTGTTGCCTTAGTATCATTAAAACCGAGACGTAATTTTTCAGGAAGTTTCGCATTTCATCGATATTATCACTTTGAATTCAGTCTGGATGGGCATGATCGCTATAGCGGCACAGCTTATTTAATTGGACACCAGTTACAATCGATACAGCTTGATCATCCTGATGGTATAATTATAGAAGATAAAATCCACTAATTTTAATAGTTAGGAGACACAGCCATGCCTTCATTTGATGTCGTTTCTGAGATCGACCAACATGAGTTGACCAACGCGATAGATCAAGCGAACCGAGAAATCAATAATCGTTTTGATTTCAAGGGGACTGATTCAAAAATAGACATGGTAGATAATAGTCTGACTATTATTTCTTCTTCTGAATTTCAGATAAAACAAATTCAGGATATCCTTGAAACCAAAATCACAAAACGTAGTATTGATATTCGCTGTCTGGAATATGGTGACATCCTTGAGAATAATAATGAAGCACGGCAAATTGTAAGTATCAAGAAAGGCGTTGATAAGGAGCTGGCAAGGAAGATTGTAAAAATGATCAAAACCAGCAAACTAAAAACGCAGGCCGCAATCCAGGGAGAACAAGTAAGGATTACCGGGAAAAAACGAGATGATTTGCAACAGACCATAGCTGAATTAAAAGAGGCTAAATTTGATGTGCCCATACAGTACATCAACTTTCGCGATTGAGTTAGTAGCTAATGTCTTATCAATCAACTATCGACTTACACGCGCATTCAAATGCATCAGACGGAGAATTAACACCCGCTAGGCTTGTTGAGAAAGCAGCGAAAAATGGCGTAGAAACACTGGCCTTAACTGACCACGATACTGTTTCCGGTCTTGGTGATGCACATATTGCAGCTATTCAACATAACATCTCTTTAATCAATGGCATCGAACTATCGACGCTGTGGAACAATAACACCATTCATATTCTTGGACTTAATATAAAAGCAGATAGTAAGGCAATGATTGATACCACAATTCGTCTTAAACAACTTCGCGAACAACGTGCTATTAAGATTGGCGAGAAATTAAAAAAAGTTGGTATTGATAACGCCTATGAGAATACTAAACAAATTGCAGGAAACGGCACGGTAACACGACAACACTTTGCGCAATTTTTGGTTAACCATGGTCATGCTAAAAGCTACAAAGAAGTCTTTAAACGCTTTCTTGTTAGAAATAAACCCGGTTATGTCTCTGCTGAATGGCCCAGTCTTGATGAAACGATTAATAACATAAACAGTGCTGGCGGCATTGCTGTAATAGCACATCCATTACGATATAAAATGACAGCAACAAAATTACGAAAGCTAATTTCAGAATTTAAAGAAACCGGCGGTAAAGCGATTGAAGTGGTTACGGGAAATAACAATCAGAACGAAATTGTAACAGCAACAAACTATGCCAAACGTTATAATATAGCAGCATCGTTAGGCTCTGATTATCACAATGCCCAAACACCGTGGGCACAACTTGGAAGATTAAAAGAAATACCTCAAGGACTTACGCCCGTATGGGAGTTATGGTAACACCCAAGGCTTAGTACATTTAATTCTCGACTCCTTTCAATAATCTATCAATTTCGGATGAGAGAGTTTGATCGTGAATTTTTGAGATTTGCTTTGATTTTTCCGCACGGGCACTTGCTTGTTCTATTAACCTTCTCTTTGCATTCTGAACTTCTTGATTAATTGGTGATAATTCATTTTTCACCTGCACACCCAACCATTCCTTTAAATCACTATTAATTTCTTCCTCTTTATGCGCTTGCGCACCCGATTCTAATGACTGCTTGTAATTTGACGCTTCATTATTATTTTTCTTTAATTCATTCTCTATTTTTCTAGCAAGGTATTCCTGTTCAGCAGCTCTTTTTAATTCTCTTATCTTTGTGATCTCACTTTCCTTCCATGAATAGAATGCCTGCATCTTCTTTTCTTCTTCTAGCAAACGTTTATTTATACTGTCCTGAATATTAATCATCGTTTTTTCTTGTTCCTGACGATGCTTATATGCCTCTTCAAGAATTAAACGTTTTTCATCTTTTAACTCTATTTGCATTTTTTGTGCTTGCTGAATCAATTTATTTGCATTCTGAGTTTGTAAATTAATTCTTTCTCTTTGTACTTTTAATTTTTTTTCTGTGGCAAAAATAACCGATTTTTCCAGATCAGAAGCAATATCTTTTACGTGTTCTATTTCCTGAAATTGTTTGCGAATAATATCGAGTTCTTCACGTAAGTATTTTATTTCATCATGAAATGTACTGTTCAAAACATGTTCGCCAGCTTCCGAAACTTGATTATTTCTAAAGGGTACTATATTTGTAGAATCAGTTTTTTCAAGCTGTATTTTTATTTCCTTTTGTTCTATATCTTCATCACGCAACAGATTCTTCAATCCTTTGTTTAAATGAAGCACATCATAACCATGTTGCGCAAGAACATAGGCCGCAATAGAACTTCGTGATGTCGTATCACAACAAGTAACATACTGTATTGAATTATCCAGTTTACCCACCTGAAGACGAAGTATATTTAAGGGAATATTCAAGCTACCTTCTATCGCGTAATCCTGATATTCATCCGCATAACGGACATCCAGCCAAACAGCACCTTTGTTTACTATGTCCTGAGCTGATTCAAAATCAATTTCCTGTAATATCGGATTAAGAATTAATTCTTTGAAATCATTTTTATTTAATCGCATCAAACGACCATCTGTCATCATAGTAACGGAGGCATTTCGTTTCAAATTTGCAATAATCGATTCCTCACCAAATGCATCGCCTTCCCTTAACTCGGCAAGATTAATATCCTGTGATGTTGGTGTGGGTTTTCTACTGACACAGCAACGACCCGCTTGAATAATATAATAGTAATCACCTTCATCACCCTGGTTTATAACAACATCACCTTTTTTTACATCAAGTGATTCAATTTTTGAAAATATCTTTTGAATATTTTCAACTGAAATATTAATGTAAAGCGGAGATTGCAAGATTCGGCTCATCCAATCATCAGTATCATCATTGTCAATTTCATTTACTTCAACACCATTATTCATATATGAGTTATCGTTTTTATTTCCGACTAATAATGAATCAAGAAAAGTTCTATTAATAATCAATAACAGAGAATCTGTTACTGCTTTTGCCGTATACTGTCGTGGCTGAAATTGTGCTAATGGATAACGCGCATCGTCTGTTGCAGAAACAATATGAAAGTTTGTACTATTTGTTGATATTAGTTCTAACTCACCATCCAGTAAATAATAAGCATATTCATCATTATCACCCTCGTTAAATACTATGTAATCTTTAGCAAACGTTTGCACGTTTGAACTGGCAGCAACTAACGCAATAGAGTCTTTCGATAAGTTACTTATCGGAACAAGTGATTTTAGAACACTAACTAATTCAATATCGGATTGTGTCACCATAAAGTCTGTGTATTCCATGTATTACCGTTTTATTTTCAATAAGTTATATTTAGGCTATTTATTTCACTGTTTATAGCCTGGAACGCTTAATCTGTGAGCATGTTCACAAGATTAAGTACTTTTATTCTATATATTTTCATATTTAAAAATTATGAAAAAAATAATGCACATATTCATAAAAATCGTCGTCTTTAAACGACGAAAAACATTAAATATCGATATAAAATCCATATTAGTTAGCAAACCAATTCCATATATCTATTTGATTTAAAAGCTTTTTTATGACTGCATGTTTCATTGGCACACTGCTTGCGCTACCTAGCTAACACTATTCAGGAGAAATTTTGTGTCTGCAGGTGAATTATTAGCAATAGATAAAAAAGAAAAAGCATTACTTTGGGAAATTTTTCATTATGAAAAAATGCTCGATGATAACGAGGAGATATTGCTTAACGATTTGAGTTACTACGAAGAAAGAATTCGTTCAATTGGTAATGCAAAAACACCAATCGAGATCGGTTTACTTACGATCTATATGAAGCACATTAAAAATATAAGAACTTTATTGTTAAATCTTCAAAACAATAGACATGATACATTAAAAAAACAGATACAGGACTTATCTTAAATCCATCTTCTGAATCTTAATAATTATTCAGAGAATTTATTTGTTGATTGAATGCCAATTCGTTTATCTTTCGACTGGCTAATGAAGAGACCTTACCAAAGCTAACTACTTCCCAACCTTTGTAACCCGAACTTTTTGCATGTTCAGCAGATTTCTCATATTGATTCTTTTTAACTTCTGACCAGATTAGTAAATCTGCATAATCAAAAAATACGATTCTACGTGATTCAGTAATAACGGCTGCCTGACCTTTATAATTATAGGGTCTTCCCCTGATCGAGTGGGTAGATTACTGTAAGGGCTATGAGAGAT
>CAYTIZ010000087.1:0-9253 GCA_964437885.1 uncultured Enterobacteriaceae bacterium | reverse complement strand
AAAGACCCCCGACACCTGTTGCAAGTCTGGGGATGGCTACTGATGAAAAACCTTCTGAATTAATAATTTTAACCAACTCTCGCAAACTATGTTTGACGTTGCTAATTTTTGCCTTACCAGGACGTGAACCATGGTCATAGCCACCTTCCTGTGTCAGTAAATTAACGATACGAATATCAGGTCCACCCCATACCCAGGCTTTGCCGGGTTTTGGATGATTTTGGTGGCACCAGTGATGAAAATCCTTATGCATGGAAGGATATCTTTCGTGTAATGACAATGCTAATCCTTGACTCATGGGATCGTTCGGAGCAACACCATGCACAATTGCATCTGCATTAGTAAGTAATATATCGCCTGCGACTTCAAAAATCATGACGCTCTCCTATTTATCAGATGATATAAAAATATAGATTTTTTGTGCCGGGTATTTGCATTAAATCAATTAGATCAATATTAATTTTCAATATATTCCAATGTCTGTTTTTGGCTTATATTAAAAGTTGATTTTTATTTAAATCAGCTGAATAAATATTGGGGAGCTATTCAGAAAAACTACTCTTTAATTCTTCTAATAAAATAAGCTGCGTTAACGTTTGTGAAGCAAGAAACAACGCTTTATTCATTATTTCTTCATCTGCTGCATTCAATATAAAACTGTCATAGTACTCATAGACAGATTCACATTCGGCCAGTAAATTATCTAATGTAAATGTAGTGATATAAGACAATATATTTTTGCTTGATTGTTCAAGCTCAGTAATATCAATACTATTGGGACTTTTATCAATATCATCCACAAGTTGATGAATGATAAATTCAGAATGTTCCCTACAAGAGCTCATGTCCACACCAACATCAGAAATGTTTTCTATATATGTGGCTAAAGATGTTTCCAATATATAAGCATTATTCAATAGTTCCCCTACTGAATTTAATTTATCAGGACCTGGAAGTAATTTTATTTCTATTTGAGCCTTGTCTTCCTGATACACACGACGTCGCATCGCTCTCAGTAAAGCAGCATGACCCAACTCCTCTTTTGCCAGTATCTCAGCATAACGACGCACTTTCTCATTGTTACTGCTTGCTGCTATTTGTGAATATATAGCAAAAGCCTGTTCTTCACGTCTTACCGCAGCTGCGAGTATTTTATACAGTGACTCGTTAACTTGAGTCGTATTTTCATTATTTGTTGATGGATCATGTTGTTCCAAGGCAACCGCATTAGATAGATCTACTGATGCTTCTTCTGCAAGCTGTATGACACATTCCTCGTGCTTACGTTCTTCTTCAGCAAGACGAAGAAATAACGCAGCAATTTCAGGCTCCTCCTTGCTTGCTGCTTCTGCATATTCCATATAGCGTTCTGCAGCACCGATTTCAATTTTCTGTGCTGTCGCAAGTAAATCTTCAATATGCTCAAATTGGATCAATTTCAAGTAACTCAATAGTATTTATAAAGAAAAATATCTCATGATTTATTATTTAAGCTATTGATTTAGATCAATTCATTAGCTTTCTTTTTCAATGACAATTAAGCCGTGCGACAAATTGTCACATCCGAATGTATATCACCGTAAACTAATGAAAAACATAAAAAATATTAAGCTTAATTTGCTCAATAATGTTTCAGTAATGCCAAAGTACTTCTTCATTTGTTTGTTATATGTCACTGCTATTTGTCCTGCTTTCGCATTGAGCCTGGATGAAGTTCTTGCAAAAACTCCCATCAATGAACTATTTCCCAATGCAGATCGAGTTGAACAGGATAGTGAAAGAGCCACTATTACTAAAGTCTATAAAGGCTCAGACCAAATCGGATTGGTTTACCTGAATGCTGCAATAGTGAATTCAACCGGTTATTCCGGCAAGCCCATTTATGTGTTGATTGGCCTGGATATGCAAGGTGTTATTCGTGTTGTTCGTTTACTGGAACATCATGAACCTATCATTTTAATCGGTATTCCCGAATCTAAAGTACGAGCAGTCATTGATAGCTACATTGGTATTGATATTGTGGCGTTAATTCATAGCGAGGAAAGAAGACTACCCTATGATGCCTTAAGCGGTGCGACAGTAACCGTACGCGTAATCGACGACAGCATTTTACGTTCTGCAATTAAAATAGCGCGTTGGTATGGTCTTGGTGGACTAAAAGTCAAGAGCAAAAAATCTATCAGCACAAAGATGGAAATAGATAAAAGTCAGGATGAAGTAATTGACTGGGTAGAACTGATTAGTAATGGCTCAGTGAAGCGACTCAAATTGACGGAAGGTGATGTCAGTGAAGCATTTTCTAAAATTCCTGGTGCAAAGAAACAAGTTCATTCCAGAAAGGGAAGAGCAGATAATGATTTTATCGAACTGTATACTGCCCTGATTTCAATACCGACCATCGGTCGTAGTCTACTCGGTGATGCGGAATATAAAAATCTGCTTGGTTCATTAAATCCCGGACAACATGCCATCCTTATTGCAGCCAACGGCCCCTATTCTTTCAAAGGCTCGGCTTATGTTCGTGGTGGTATTTTCGACCGATTTGAAATAATTCAAAATGATGACGCCATACGCTTCCGTGATATACACAATAAAAGACTTAGACGAATTGCAGCAACAGGTGCACCTGAATTCCAGTATGTTGATCTGTTTAAAATACCCGCTGATATTGAATTTAATCCTGTACTGCCCTGGTATATAGAACTTTTGGTTAGCCGGGAAACCGGACCCAGAGATAAAGTATTCGCTACATTCGATCTTCACTATCAGACACCACAACACTATCTCAAGGCAATTAAGCAAAATATAGATCTCGGCTCGCAATTATCAGAAGAGGCACCTCCTCTATGGAAGTCCCTGTGGCAGGAAAAATTATCGCAAATTATTGTTTTATTAGTCGCACTGGTATTGCTTAGCTGGATATTCTTTTTTCAGACATGGTTAGTACAACGCCCCCGTTTATTAAATAAACTGCGTTTAGGTTTTATGTTATTCACTTTGTTTGGCATCGGCTTTTATGCAAATGCTCAGCTATCCGTAGTAAACATCCTCACCGTTTTTAATGCTCTGGTAACCGGTTTCGATTGGAGTTACTTCCTAATGGAGCCATTGCTCTTTATTCTTTGGGGAAGTGTCGCCGCTGCATTGTTATTTTGGGGTAGGGGTGCTTATTGTGGTTGGTTATGTCCTTTTGGCGCATTGCAGGAATTACTTAATAAAATAGCAAAGGCATTTAAAGTTCCGCAGATTAATGTGCCATGGGGAATACATGAACGACTCTGGGCATTGAAATATATAATCTTCCTGGTTTTGTTCGGTGTATCTCTACATTCATTTGAATTAGCTGAGCGTCTTGCCGAAGTCGAACCATTTAAAACAGCTATTATTCTAAAATTTGTTCGTGATTGGCCTTATGTATTATTTGCATTAGCACTATTAAGTGCCGGCTTATTTATCGAACGTTTCTATTGTCGTTATCTCTGCCCTTTAGGTGCAGCTCTGGCGATCCCTGCACGATTGCGTATGTTTGAGTGGCTAAAACGTTACCGTCAATGCGGAAGCCCCTGTCAACAATGTGCAAACGAATGCATGGTGCAAGCCATCCATCCTGAAGGACAGATAAATCCAAATGAATGTATTTACTGCCAGCACTGCCAACAACTTTATTACGACGATCATAGGTGTCCGGTAATGCTACAACAACGTTTAAAACGAGAACGTCGGGAAACAAATGCATCGATAAAAGTTTCAGGAATTGCTGAAAAAATATTACGAGAAATCAAGCAAGATCGTAAAGAGAAAGTAAATGAATAAACGTCATCATAGTTCCATATTTTATATGGTTATTAAGAATCTAGCAGGTAATTTCCACCTGTTGTTGTATTTCCATGTTTTACTATATTTGAAAGGAGAAGAAAGTCATGACTAAATTAGATAATGATAAGTCGTTAGATAACGAACAAGAAGGTATAAGCAGACGAGAAATGATCACTCGATCTGCGGGTTTGGCTGGATTAGCCGGTGTAGCTACAGCGGGAGGATTGTCGTTGAGCGGTTCTCGCTCAGCCAAAGCTGCGACTGCGAAAAATAATGCACATGTAGGTCCAGGAGATTTGGATGAGTATTATGGTTTCTGGAGTAGTGGCCAGGCCGGAGAGGTGCGTATTCTTGGGATTCCGTCTATGCGAGAGTTGATGCGCATTCCTGTATTTAATCGTTGCAGTGCCTCCGGTTGGGGGCAGACAATTGAAAGTCACAAGATCCTGACAGAAGGTCTGCTGCCGGAAACAAAAGAATATCTTAAAGATAAGGGTGGTGTCTGGCATAACGGTGATGCACACCATCCACATATGTCATTTACCGATGGCACATATGATGGTCGCTATGTGTTTATCAATGACAAGGCCAATAACCGGGTTGCACGTATTCGATGTGATGTTATGAAAGTTGACAAGATTATCGAGATTCCGAATGCTTCTGATATTCATGGTTTACGACCACAGAAATACCCACGTACGGGTTATGTCTTTGCCAACAGTGAACATCGTATACCTATACCTAATGATGGATCAATATTAGATGATCCGGAACAGTATCATGCTGTCTTTACTGCCATTGATGGTGACACTATGAAAGTTGCCTGGCAGGTTATGGTCGATGGCAACCTGGACAATTGTGATGCGGATTACCAGGGACTCTATGCATTTTCTACCTGTTATAACTCTGAGGAAGGTGTCACCCTGGCTGAAATGACAGCGAATGAACAGGATTGGGCTGTCGTCTTCGATATTAAAGCCATCGAAAAGGCAGTAAAAAATGGTGACTACAAGGAAATGAATGGTGTGCCAGTTGTCGATGGACGCAAAGGTTCACGCTATACCCGCTATATTCCAGTTTCCAATAGCCCACATGGTTGTAATACAGCACCCGACGGCAAACATGTTGTCATTAGCGGTAAACTTTCACCAACTGTGTCCGTGATCGATGTCACCAAACTTCCAGACTTGTTCAAAGACAAGATCAAACCACGTGATGCAATCGTTGCCGAGCCTGAATTGGGACTGGGACCATTACATACCGCTTTCGATGGAAAAGGTAATTGTTTTACAACCCTGTTTCTTGATAGCCAGGCTGTAAAATGGAATATGGATTTGGCAATTCGCGCCTTTCAGGGTGAAGATGTAAATCCGATTCTGGATAAAATAGATGTGCATTATCAACCAGGGCATAACCATACTTCTATGGGTGAAACCAAGGAGGCTGATGGAAAATGGTTGGTCTCATTGAATAAATTTTCCAAAGACCGTTTTATTAATGTTGGTCCGTTAAAACCTGAAAACGAACAACTAATAGATATTACTGGTGACAAGATGAAAATCGTTCATGATGGTCCAACTTACGCCGAACCACATGACTGTATCATCGTTCGTACAGACATTGTAAACCCATCGAAAATCTGGGAGCGCGGCGATCCTATGTGGGCCGATGCAGAAACACAGGCAAAGAAAGATGGCGTCAAACTAATGGGTGATAGTAAAGTTATTCGTGATGGTAACAAGGTTCGAGTGTATATGTGGTCTATCGCTCCTGCCTTCAGTATGTCTAAATTTACGGTAAAACAAGGCGATGAAGTGACTGTCTATGTTACTAATATGGATCAGATCGAGGATCTTACCCACGGTTTCACTATGGAGAATCACGGCGTAGCTTTTGAAGTCGGACCGCAGCAAACCAGTTCTGTAACCTTCAAAGCCGATCGTCCGGGGGTACATTGGTTTTATTGCCAATGGTTCTGTCATGCGCTGCATATGGAAATGCGCGGTCGTATGCTGGTAGAGCCGGCTTAACATCTATTCGATGTTGAAGTCTTTAAAATCACAGGCTGCAATACTAATGTATTGCAGCCTGATGTTTTTTTTCTGTCCTTCCATAGCTGTAAGCTCAGTTGTTAATGTAGAACCAGGTTCCGATACACTCAAGCAAGCACTTGCCAAAGCAATACCCGGTGATACTTTGCAGTTGCAAAATGGTATTTATTCCGGCCCTGTAATTATTGACCAGAGTATTAATCTTGTCGGTCACTCAGAAACTGTTATTGATGGGGGAATGCAAGGGAGAACAATTACTATTGCTGCAGCGGACGTTGTTATTCGTAATATAAAAATACAACATTCAGGCATTGATTTATCTGTAGAAGACAGTGGTATTTTTATTACTGCAAAAGGTGATCGGGCATTAATAGAAAACAATCATCTACAACAAAATTTGATCGGCATTTATTTGAAAGGACCAGAAGATGTCGTTGTTAGAAACAACACCATTATTGGACGAAATGATCTGCGTATGAATGAGCGTGGTAATGCTGTACATATATGGAACTCACCTGGATCAATCATCGAAAACAATCAAATACAGTATGGTCGAGATGGTATCTTTGTCACCACCAGTAATAATAACCATTTTCTCAATAATAAATTTCGTAATTTACGTTTTGCAATTCACTATATGTATACACACCAAAGCGAAATTAGTGGTAATACCTCAACCAATAATCATATTGCTTATGCATTGATGTATTCAAATTATCTAAACGTCAGCAATAACACATCCAGAGGAGATCGTGATCGAGGATTCTTGCTTAACTTCACAAATTACTCGGACATAAAAGATAACAGCGTGCATGGGCATCCGGAAAAATGTGTGTTTATCTATAATTCTAATTTCAACAAAATCCACGCGAATCGTTTCGAGGGATGTAATATCGGAATACATTTTACTGCGGGCTCAGAACAAAATATGATCTGGAAAAATGCTTTCATCGCTAATAAAACACAGGTTAAATATGTTGGCACTCGTTTTCTTGAATGGTCGCACCAGGGTCAGGGAAATTACTGGAGCGACCATACCGCCTTTGATCTAAATGGTGATAATGTGGCCGATAAAGCTTACCGTCCTAATAACCTTGCTGATCAAATTTTGTGGCGACATCCTATGAGTAAAATTTTACTTAACAGTCCAGTCTTGCAAGTACTACGTTGGAGCCAATCGCAATTTCCGAGTTTACATCCAGGCGGTGTTACGGATAGTGTACCGATGATGGCACCCATCCTGTAAAGTCTACAAATGACAACCGAAGATAAAACAAAAGCAGCAATTATTGAATTGCAAAATGTTAGCAAGCATTATCGCCAACAACATGCCGTAGATTCGCTAACTCTGTCTGTCAACAGAGGTGAAAGTGTGGCATTAATCGGACACAATGGTGCCGGTAAAACAACACTACTCAAACTTATACTCGGCCTTACTCGTCCAAGCTCAGGTAGTATCAAAATAAATGGGCAAGTACCATCACATACTTCAGGAAGTAAAAAAATAGCCTTTTTACCTGAGATTGTTTCATTCCCGGGTTCTATGACTGGTAAGGAATTGATTACGTTTTATGCCAAACTAAAAAGCCAACCAGAATCTGAATGCAACAGACTATTAAAACTGGTAGGACTAACTGATGCAGCTTCGCATAAAGTAGGAACCTATTCGAAAGGAATGCGCCAACGGCTCGGCTTAGCTCAGGCTTTGTTGGGAAAACCAGAACTTATTTTGCTAGATGAACCAACATCAGGACTGGATCCTTCACTACGTAAAAAGTTTTACAATATTATAGAAGATTGCAAGTCTGTAGGAATAACCATTCTTATTTCATCACATGCACTTTCTGAAATAGAAACAAGGATAGATCGAATCGCCATTTTAAAACGTGGTCGTTTGGTAATACATGGCACACTGGATGAACTCCGTACTGCGGCTAACTTATCTGTTCAGATCCGTGTTTATACATTAACCAGTCAAACATCGATTGTAAGTGATACGCTTAAGCCTGAAATCTCCTGGCGAAAATTCAATAATCATTGTATCGAATTTGACTGCCATCAGGATGAGAAACTGAAAGTATTACAAAACCTTTCTCAAATTCCATCGGGTGTCATCGATATCGAAATTCTCCCTCCACGCCTTGATGATCTCTATATTCATTTTGCCGGCGAGGAGAATGACTAATCATGGAATCTTCAGTTGACCGACCCTAAATCATGATGATGTACTTCAAAATAGAAAATCATATTGTATTTGGTGATCACTCATTGGCTGTTTCTGCCTACTCATTCGATTGCACGTTTTTCAGGCTCATTTGCTTGACAGCAAAAACCTTACATAGAATGACAATGCGCGGCTTTCTAGTCGGCGCAACTGAACCTGAAAAACGCACACTTAACATGCCGTTCTTTGTAAATAATTCACGGTGCAAACGAGTCCAACTGAGGAGTCCATGATTGTGAGACCAATATTAGTCATGGCTCTGGCCGAAATTCAGGAAGGCATACGTAATCGCTGGGTACTGGCAAGTATTTTATTATTATTAATACTTGCTGTTTCTCTTACTCTTATGGGATCAACACCAATAGGTATAACAAAAGCTAGCCTGCTAAGTGTTACCATGGTCAGCTTAACCAGTCTTAGTATCTATCTCATTCCCTTGATCGCATTAATGTTGTCATTCGATACTATTGTCGGCGAATATGAGCGCGGCACTTTATTACTATTACTAACTTACCCGATTCAGCGTTGGCAAATCATTATTGGTAAATTCCTCGGGCATTTCTCTATTCTTGCAATTGCAATCCTGCTTGGATATGGCGTCGTTGCACTTTATTTTGCAATTGACGGAGTCGGTACAGGTCAAGAGTGGCTGGATTATTTTTTGATGATGGCTAGCTCACTTCTACTCGGAGCTATCTTTATCGCATTGGGTTATCTCGTCAGTGTCATTGTACAACAACGTGCAACTGCGACAGGAATCTCTTTAGGGCTTTGGCTATTTATTGTTATTTTTTACGATCTGATATTGCTAGGAATGTTACTGGCCGATAAAAGTCATGTCATTAACTCGAAACTATTGGCTACATTAATATTGTTTAACCCTGCTGATGTATATCGGTTATTCAATCTCACAGGTTCGGAACTCGCCACGCTAGTTTCAGGCATGTCTGGTGTCGCACAAACTGATCTATTAGCACCGTTTACATTAATAACGACTCTGTTTATATGGTTATTGATTCCACTCGCATTAAGTATTTTTATTTTTCAGAAAAAAGAAGTTTGAATTTAAATGACAAATAAAATCTTTTTTTATACTTTGTTAACACTTGTCTTGCTTGGCTGTGACAATTCCTCTCCCAAACAAATATTGTCGCCACAGGCT
>CAYTIZ010000086.1:0-9304 GCA_964437885.1 uncultured Enterobacteriaceae bacterium | reverse complement strand
TAAATATTTAATCTTGAGCATGTTGATTTAAGGCCCATATAATATGTTCACGTACCAAAGCAGAAGAATCATTCTTTCGTGTTATTAGTGCATTAATGACTTCGTCTGTACTCGGCGCATTGCCTAGCCCGATAGCAATATTTCTTGACCAACATTCATAACCAATTCTTCTTATAGCTGAACCTTCGGTGTTTTTTAAAAATACTGTCTCAGTCCATGCAAATAGTTCGACCAGTGTTGGCGAATCAAGACCATGTCGTACGCGAAAATCATCCTCTTCAGAATTTTTAGAAAATTTATTCCAGGGGCAGATCAATTGGCAATCATCACAACCATAAACACGGTTGCCTATCATTTTTCGGAATTCTTCGGGAATAGTGTCGCGTAATTCAATCGTTAAATAAGATATGCAACGACGAGCATCAACTTGCATTGGAGCAACGATGGCCTTGCTTGGGCAAATATCAATGCAAGCATTACAACTGCCGCAGTGATTCTTACTAAAAGGCCTATCGATTTTTAGTGGAAGGTCGGTATAAATTTCTCCAAGAAAAAACCATGAGCCAGCTTTAGGGTTTATAAGATTACTATGTTTACCAATCCAGCCGAGACCGGCGTTACGCGCTAAAGCTTTTTCTAAAACGGGTGCGCTGTCAGTGAAACAACGATAACCAAAACCACCGTATTGCTTTTCAATTCTAGTGGCCAGTTTTTGTAGGCGTTGGCGCATTAATTTGTGATAGTCACGACCCATTGCGTAGCGTGATATATAAGCGAGCTTATCATTATTCAATACCTGCATGGGGTGCTTGCTTGAAGGCGGCATGTAATCTATTCTTGCAGAGATAACACTAATAGTGCCTGGCACAAGATCATTCGGGCGACTGCGCTTGGTGCCATGTGATTCCATATAAGACATACCGCCATGTCGTCCCTGTTTAAGCCAGTCTATAAGATAGGCTTCATCTTCTGCCAATGCCGTTGTTGTAATGCCAATTTGCTGAAAACCTAATTCAGTTCCCCACGTTTTTATAGAGTCTGATAGTTGTTTTTTATTTTGAATATCCATACGCATTATCAGTTGCTTGGCTAGCAGATTCACAAAGGCCTATAAAAATATTCTAGAAGAAAAGCCAGTGCGTTTCTCTGAATTCTCACCGAGGTCATTAAAATAGATTTATTTTATAAATAGTTGCATTCGAAGATCGCCGAAAGCATAAGATACCGTTATCATGAGCAGAATAGTATTTAATTAAGAATCAATATAAATGTTCGAATTTATTAATCGCTGGTATAGACGTTATTTCACTGATCCACAAGCATCCCTATTAGTTGTTTTGTTGGTTGTTGGTATCGTAATCCTTGTCACAATGGGCAAAATGCTTGCGCCCCTGTTAGCAGCACTGGTTATTGCTTATTTGCTTGAAGGAGCAGTCTATAAGTTACAAAAGAAAAAAATGTCTCGATTTTGGGCGGTTAATCTGGTCTATCTCATATTTGTGGCATTTATGATGTTTATTCTGTTTATATTGTTGCCTATACTTTACAGACAGATTAGTCAGTTTTTTCAGGAAGTGCCGGATATGATAAGCAATGGCCAGGCATTGTTGTTGCGTTTACCTGAGCAATATCCGGAATTTGTTTCAGCGGAGTATATCGGGGAATTGATTTCGACGATTCAAGGCGGTCTTAGTTATCTGGGTCAAAATATTTTATCGGTTTCCGTTGCTTCTATACCAGCCATTATTACTATTCTTGTTTATCTTATTCTGGTGCCATTGATGATTTTTTTCTTTCTAAAGGATAAGGCAGTGATTATCGACTGGATGGGACGGTTTTTGCCTAAGGAAAGACAATTGGTTAATGAAATCTGGACGGAAATGGATGGGCAGATTGGTAATTATGTACGCGGGAAATCTAACGAAATACTTATCGTTGGCAGTGTTTCCTATATTGCTTTTGTCATTCTTGGTTTAAATTATGCGTCATTGCTGGCGATGATTGTTGGGATGTCAGTTTTAATTCCCTATATCGGTGCCGCAGTCGTTACTTTGCCGATTGCATTTGTTGCCTATTTTCAATGGGGATTGAGTTCCGACTTTGTCTGGTTAATGATTTGCTATGGCGTCATCCAGTTTCTCGATGGCAATATACTGGTGCCAATTCTTTTTTCTGAAGCTGTTAATCTGCATCCAGTTGCCATTATTGTTGCGATATTAGTTTTCGGTGGTCTTTGGGGATTCTGGGGAGTGTTCTTCGCGATACCTTTAGCAACGCTGGTTAAAGCACTAATCAATGTATGGCCGATTCATGAATCTGATGATGACGTGACTTTGAGAGGAAAAACCTGATTCGCCTACGTGGATAATTTTTTGAGAAATATGAAGCCTACACTTTTAAATTTGATATAGAGCCTGCATTACTCGTATGCAGGCTCTGCTTTTTGAATCTTAATCTATATTTGCACCGACAACAGCAGCCATCTGCATCATGTCAATTGTTTCGCCCTCTTTCATTTGAGTAAGATTAGTGAGCTTGCCTGATTTACTTGTAGAATTTGTGTTCTTGAAAACAGACAGCAGCTTAGCGTCGGCAACAATGTACCTGCCTGCGTTCTCGGGCTTGCCATTTTCAGTTTTCGTTTGAAGTTTGTTCGCTTTAATATAGTCCCATAATTTTTTGGTGATCTCTGTTCGGGGAAGTTCTATTGCCCCCAAAAAATCTGCCAGTTCACTTTTCAGCTTTACCGGTTTACTTAAGCCTTTTGCTTCTGCCATTTTTAACTCCTTCATATCTAGATTTAAATGAAATTATCTCAAGGGCCAAATCTACGATCCCTTCGTATCTAAAAAAGTTTATATAGTGAGGAACGTCCCAAGTGGGCTTGTTTAAACAGTACATGTTATTGAAGCTCATTGCCAGCAGGAACACCTGAATATGATGCTCTGCACTACATTCTCAATTAAATTATTAAACTTATTATGCCCAGAATAGAAACTGACGCAAATAATGATGTAGAAGGAAAACGAAATGGATTGATGTTTCCCTTTGTCGCAACTGCATAACTAAGAACAGATAGAGCAGTGTTTAAAATACTTAAAAATATGACTAATTCAGGTCTGTCCGGGTTAAGAGCCACGTATGCATATCCCCAACCCATTAAAAATGTATATATAGTAGTAACATGCCAACAATAGTAGTTTAGCTACCTGGACGCTGGAGGAAGACTGGTATCTTTAAGCAAGGGTTCAGCAACCTTTGAGCCACCGATAAAGGTATGCACCAGAAAAGTAACAAAACTCATTACAACTGCTGCCCATAGGGTATTTACCTGCATATATTAGTCCTTATGATTATGTATTAAGCCCCATATATTTTATGATAATGCAGGAGTGAAATTTATTAAATTAATTTCAATGAGTTACCAAAATTATGTCGCCCAGACTTGCTCAGAGATTCTTATATGTATTCAGTAACTAACATTGTTAAATCATCGCTGTTACGTTGATGGTGTGAAAAAGATTCAGCATCGTTATAAATACTTTGCATTAAAGTCTCGCAATCAAGCGTGCGATTATTATTAATAAAGTTTAATAAACGATCCAGGCCGTAAGATTCCTTAACGTTATTTCTCCATTCAGTAAGACCGTCGGTGTAGACAATGATTTTATCGCCTGATTTTAATTGATAGGTTTCTTCAATATATTTTACTGGTTCTTCAATAAACAAACCGAGAGGACAGCCGGCTTCTTCAAATAAAATGAGTTCAGAATTATCGGTTGGAACAACAATAAGAGAAGGATGCCCTGCATGTGTCACATTCATTAACCCGTCAGGGCTTATCCGAAATAAAATACTCGTTACAGAGCGGCCTGTGTTACGTGAAGAGATTAACCGGTTTAATTTTCGTATTGATTTATCTGTAGTCAGGTTTGGAGTAAGGCTATCGATGGCGATATGTACCATCATCGTCATTAATGCTGCTGATATGCCATGACCTGTTGCATCTCCGATAAAGATAGCAAGCTCTCGCTCACGATTTAAAATAAAATCATAGACATCACCGGAAACGGAATCATAAGGTTTATACATCAAGGCAATATCAAGATAATCAACATCAATGATTTTCGGTAACACTGCTTGTTGAAAATCTGCCGCAAGTTTCAGATCATTTTTAAAATCCAAAGTCTCAGAAGGAGTAGGAGTTGATACTTTATGAATAGCTTGTTGCATGCCTTAGCCCAATGGTAAATTAAAGAGAACATTATTTATATCGGCAATGCTTTGTGTTTCTTAAATTAAATGAAAGAAACGGCGAGGTATATATGGTTGCGTCGTTTATTAACGGTGCAGCCATACGAAGGTGTTGTTAATCTTCCCAGGTATTAATGTGATAATCCTTGCCGTTATAAGGAAGTACCCACATTTGATACATACAGGTGAACCACATAAACGTCGATGCTAAGGAATAGCCGGCCCCTCCAATCATTGTGAACCAGGCAAATCCGGGGTACCACTTGGTCGCCCACCACGACACAGTATCCAGAATCAGAAAGATGAATAGCATCAGGATAGTGACTTCTTTTAACCATTTCGGGATGCCGACTGAGAAACTGAAAATATATCCCATAAAGAAAAAGATGAAGGCAATACCGAATAAATGAATATGCGAGACGCGTGTTAATGAATCAATTTGGCCCGAACATCCTCTGGCGCCTTGTCTTTCATAGAACCATTGAGTTTCGCTTCCAGTCTACTGTTGCCGTAGTAACTGTAGACAATATCATCCATCGATAGGCCCAATTTACCGTCAGCCATGCCATGTGTGAGTAGAATTTGCGCGCCGGCCATGACCAATCCAAATCCAATAGTGAGTAAAAAAACCGGTAAATAGAATACGAATCGACAGTCCCAAACTGGGTAAATTAAGCCAGGTAGTAGAATTAGGTTGTTTCATGTTTTTTCTCGTTTATCGTTATTATTTTGAGTTGCCAGTTATGTTGATCAATACCTAAGCTCAGAGTTTAGTTTCTCTCAGAGCTTTAAACTAGACTAATACCCATCTAAATACTTTAGAGTGCTTCGCTGGCAAAATCGGCCAGTCGTGAACGCTCTCCGCGCAATAATGTAATATGTCCACTGTGTTCCCAGTTTTTAAACCGATCTACGACGTAAGTAAGACCCGAAGTCGTTTCTGTTAGATAGGGGGTATCAATTTGCGAGATATTACCGAGGATGATCATTTTACTTCCAGGCCCGGTACGCGTGATCAGTGTTTTCATCTGTTTAGCTGTTAAATTTTGTGCTTCGTCGACAATAATATAGCGATTAAGAAAGGTGCGGCCACGCATAAAATTTAGCGAACGAATTTTTATTCTTTTGCTTAATAAATCTGAAGTAGCAGCGCGTTCCCATTCACCACTTTCTTCCGAGTTTGTTAATACTTCAAGGTTATCTATCAAAGCACCCATCCATGGCGCCATTTTTTCTTCCTCAGTTCCCGGTAGAAAGCCAATGTCCTCGCCGACAGGAATGGTGACGCGTGTGATGATAATTTCCCGGTAAAGTTTTTTATCCATTACCTGTGCCAGACCTGCTGCAAGAGACAGTAATGTTTTGCCCGTTCCGGCAACACCTAGAATTGTTACCAGATCAACATCAGGATCCATTAATAAATTAAAAGCAAAATTTTGTTCTCGATTTCGAGCATTAACGCCCCAAACAGCTTGCTTGTCTTTTTTATAATCAATTGCGTGAACCAGCGTTGTTTTTTCCTTGCCTATGTTCTTTACCAGCGCTTCGAAGCCTGCGTCTTCTTCGGTATATAAACTTTGGTATGGGTAGCAATCATCAAGCGGCTGGCCTTTAATTTCATACAAGGTGCGCATGTCTTCCTGCCATGAAGTGAGTGCTTCAGATTTAGAATCCCAAAAATTATCCGGCAATTTATTAATGCCGGTATAAAGTAAGTCAACATCATCAAGTACTTTATCGCTAGTATAATCTTCAGTATGGATACCAATAACATGCGCTTTTATGCGTAGGTTGATATCTTTTGATACAAGTGTGATGATTTTTTTTGGATACTTCTTTTGTAAGGAAAGTGTTGTGCCGAGAATAGAATTATCTGCATTTTTTCCTGGCAGAGTCTCAGGCAAACTGTCAGGCAAAATTTGTGTTTGTAAAAATAATCGACCGCAAGGCTCGTTGTGTCCGTTTAGCTGCAATACTGAAGTAAGTTCCAGACCATTACTAATCTCATCTGTTCCTGCTTCATTAATTATTTCATCAATGAAGCGACTGACCTGACGTACATTTCGAGCAACTTCGGAAATACCTTTTTTAGCAGCATCCAGTTCTTCCAGTACAACCATGGGGATAAAAATATCATGTTCCTGAAAACGAAATAGTGAGGCGGGATCATGCATTAAAACATTCGTGTCTAACACGAAAAATCGAGAGGGATTTTTTTCTGACATTTTTTAAACGTTAAATTAAAGATTTTTAACTGCTTCAAGAACTTCTTCAACGTGGCCTTTTACTTTTACCTTGCGCCATTCATTACGCAAGACCCCTTTTTCATCAATCAAAAACGTGGATCTTTCTATGCCCATATGTTTTTTCCCATACATGTTTTTTTCTTTAATCACGTCAAATAGCGAGCAAAGTTTTTCGTCTTCGTCCGAGAGTAAGTCAAAGGAAAACTTTTGTTTTTCTTTAAATTTTTCGTGTGATGATAATTTATCTCTGGAAACGCCCAGTATACGAGTATTACGAGAACTGAATTTGCGAAGATTATCTCTGAAGTCCTGGCCTTCTAAAGTGCAGCCTGGTGTACTGTCTTTTGGATAAAAATACAGAACAATGTTCTTACCTTTAAGTTTTGATAGCTTGATGGTTTGGTCGCCGGTAGCTGGCAAACTAAATTGAGGTACTTTTTTTCCGATACTAACTTTGCTCATAATTAAATAATAGCTCGTTTATTTATTTTTGTTTTAGAAAATATTTTTTATTAGAGTGCTTCTAAACACGTGATTTTTTTGTGAGTGCGAGGATCTCGATACCCCCCCTTTGAGGGGTGAGCGGCGCACGCACGACTGCATGGATGCAGGACGATTACAGGGAAGTAATCGGTAGAGTCGAGTATGGAACGGAGACCGAGGTAGAGCGACGCAGGAAGCCAAAGCCGAGAACCGCAGTGTATATGTGATACATGAGGAGTTCCTGCTCTGTGAGCATTCGAGTATGGCGCTGACGAAGCTACCATGAATAATTTTCAATGTACGGCATATTAAATCGCAGAAAAAGCGCATTTTTAGGAGTGCTCTTATTTTACCGGCTCCATTATGGCATCCAGATTAAGGTGATCACAAAAATCAATAAAATCTCCACGAATTGCTGCAATAGAAGAATCCAGGGGAATGTTCACCATCATATGTAAAGAAAACATCTTGGCAGCAGTTTGTGATGCTTCGTAAGTATTTGAAGACATTTCCTGAATACGTAGTTGGTTGCTCGACATGAAATTGGCGATATCAAATATGATGCCAGATTGTTCTATTCCGACGACATCAACCGCATAAGGCATGGAATCACCCTGTAAGCTGTCAACTTCAGTTCGTTCTGTGAGAATCTTGATTTGGTGCTGTTGTTCCAGCTTGGCTAACATAGCTTCGATTTTAGCTATAGCATCCCAGCTTCCAGATAGAAAAAGCATTAGGGAAAGCTTATGTCCGAGCACCTTGAATTGACTGTCGACTATATTACAACCGCTGGATTCAGGTAATTTTGAGAATGTACGGATAATTTCGCTGGAATTTTCAATCAGCGTACTGACAATGAGATGTTTCTGCATACTAAATTGTGGGTATATTCAGGTAATTATTGAAAAAATAGTCTGATTTTAGTGTCATTTACGTAAACCAATCCTATTACGAATTATAAAAGCTCATTGCCCTTGTCATAGGGATGCTTCATTAAGTACCATACACGTTTTTCTCAATTACTCATAATTACTATTCATATGTTTATTGGAAGTATGGTTGCTGTTGTTACCCCAATGCAGGCAGGGGTTCGTCCTGATACTGAACTTGATCATCAGGCATTAGAGAAATTACTTGAATTTCATATCGAGCAGGGCACAGACGCGATTGTCTCTGTTGGAACGACGGGCGAGTCCGCTACACTGACAGAAAAAGAACACTGTGCTGTGATTAAGGAAATGGTAGAGATTGTTAATGGCCGGGTTCCGGTTATTGCCGGTACCGGAGCAAACTCAACCATCGAAGCGATTGCATTGACTAATTGCGCCAAGAAAGTAGGTGCTGATGCCTGCTTACTGGTGACACCTTATTATAATAAGCCTACTCAAGAAGGTTTGTATCAGCACTACAAGGCGGTTGCTGAAGCTGTCGATATTCCGCAAATACTTTATAACGTTCCGGGTAGAACTGCTTGTGATATGTTGCCCGAAACAGTGATTCGGCTTGCGCCGATAGAAAATATTATCGGTGTTAAAGAGGCGACGGCAGATTTAACACGAGTTAAGCAGATTCGTGAAGGCACGAGCGATGACTTTCTATTATTGAGTGGTGATGATGAAACTACTAAAGATTTTATTCTTGAAGGCGGCGATGGAACAATTTCAGTTACCGCCAATGTTGCGCCGAAAGCGATGCATGAAATGTGCGCATTAGCATTAAAAGGTGATGTTGAAGGCGCAACTAAAATTGATGAAACACTGATCGGTTTACATCAAAAATTATTTATTGAATCAAACCCAATACCTGTGAAATGGGCGGTATACAAAATGGGATTGATTCAGGCAGGGATCAGGTTACCAATGACCTGGATGTCGGAGTCAGTGGAATCAGAATTACTAAATGCCATGAAACAGGCAGGAGTTATATAATTAATACCATGATAATTTTAAGAAATTTAATCTTACTCGTTTGCGCATCAAGTATTTTCGCTTGTTCATCCTTTCCCAGTCTGGATGAAGTATTACCGGACAAACGAAAAACATATAGAAAGAGCAAAGATTTACCAACACTGGAAGTCCCTCCCGATCTGACAGTGACTGAAGGAGAATACGCTGCTGCCATTCCTAGTGATGAACAATCAAATACTTTAAGTGAGTTTCAAAAACAACGTGCCGCAGGCACACGTAAAGCAGTTGGTGGCGCTGTACTTGGTGGTGGTCAATCTGGAGAAGAGCAGTGGCTAGCTATACAAGGGTCTCCCGTTGATATCTGGCCTCAACTACACGAATTTTGGCAAGAGAAAGGCTACGAGCTGGAGCTGG